>JAZUEO010000137.1:0-6024 GCA_045640205.1 Candidatus Coprenecus sp.
ATTGCCTTGAGCCCGAAATTTTTTAAACTTTTCAAGGAGTACAAATCCTGATGTCTGCATCTGTTTGCTTTTCGTCCTCAGCCGTTTATGAAACAGATTCTTATTGGATACCTACTCCGTAGTAGTACAGACTGCCGTCAGGATAGAGACCTTCGAGCATTATGGAACGTCGCGCTTTCTTGACAGCCGCTGCTATGTCGCTAGGAGTGAACACCGGATTATTATTCACATACGTAATGATGAATCCTTCCTTGATGCCGGCATCTTTCATTTTTCCCTTTTCAAGTTTTACCACCTTCACGCCGGCCTTGAGGTCGAGTTTCTCAAGTTCTGACTTCGGAGCCGATGCCAATTCCGCACCAAAGAGGTTCACGCGGTCCTGCATATTGTAGGCATTCAGTTCCTGGGTATCCTTCCCTATCAGAGTAACCTCGATATCCTTCCTGTCACTACCGCGGACGATAGAAAGTGTAACCTTATCCCCTGGACGGAATCTGTTTATCATCTCTTGCACGGATGTAGCATTACGAACCTTTTCTCCGTTAATGGCCATTAGGACATCACCTTCTTTGACTCCGGCTGCTGCAGCGGCTCCACCCTTAACGGCTTCAGCGATATAGACTCCTTCAGAAGTGGACAGTTTCTTTTCCGTCGAAAGCTGCTCACTGTTGTTGAGCATCGATATACCTAGCAGTCCTCTCTGAACGGAGCCGTAATCCAAAAGGTCTTCCACCACTTTCTGAGCCATTCTTACGGGAACGGCGAACGCACATCCGGCATAAGAACCGGTATTGGAATAGATGGCAGTATTGATACCGACCAATTCTCCCTTGATATTAACCAACGCTCCTCCGCTGTTACCTGGGTTGACAGCAGCATCGGTCTGAATGAAAGATTCTATTTTAAATTCACGGTTATCCGCCAGAGAACGTCCTTTGGCACTGACGATTCCCGCTGTTATGGTAGAAGTAAGGCCATATGGACTCCCGATGGCAAGCACCCATTCACCTATGCGCAGCTTGTCTGAATCACCGATAGGAACGGTGGGCAGATTCTGACCGTCGATTTTAATCAGAGCGATATCGGTAACAGGGTCCGTACCGATAAGGTCGGCCTTGAATGATTTACCGTCATCCATAGTAACTTCGATTTCGGAAGCCCCATTTACGACATGGTTATTGGTTACGATATATCCGTCTTCCCTGATTATCACACCGGAGCCGCTACCGACCTGTTCTCTAGGCTGACCTGAGCCTCCGCCATATCCGAAGAAATATTCAAAAAAATTGTTCGGCATTTGAGGCTGCTCACTTCTTACGATAACTTTGACGAACACTACTGCCTTGACAGCCGATTCTGCAGCATATGTAAAATCGGGGTATTCTCCCGAAAAATTAACTTGCTGAACACGGGCGGAATCATCACTATATACATATGAGGAAGTTGATGACGATTGTCTGCCTCCGATAAATTCCGTAACTGCCACTGCAGCCAGAGCACCCGATATTAAAGATGCCATAATAATCAATACACTTCGTTTCATAATCGCAAATATTGGTTTATCCGAACAAAATCAAATAATATGCCAAAATTTGCCCACAATTAAAAACGGATTCTCAAAACAGATTCTTATATTTGTAGTTGAAAAATAATATAGACATAATATGCGTTTTACAGTATCCAGTTCAGAATTGCTCCGTCAGTTGACAGCAGTTTCGAAAGTAATCCCAGCCAAGCCCACAATCAACATTTTGGAGAATTTCCTGTTTGTATTGAAGGGTAACGAGCTGGAAATAACCGGTTCGGACAACGAAACCACATTGAAAACAACGATGACCATAGAGGATGTCCGTGAAGAGGGAGAAATCGTCGTTCCGGCGAAAATTCTGACCGATTCGCTCAAAATGTTCCCTGACATTCCCCTGGAATTCAAAACCATTAACAATGACAACACTCTTAAAGTCAATTGGGCATCCGGAGAAAGTCAATTTCAAATATTCCCTTCCGATGACTATCCTGTCCTGAAACGTCCGGAAGAAAGTGCTGTAAGTGCAGTAATTCCTTCCGCAGCACTTCTTTCAGGCATCAATGCCACGCTCTATGCCACCGCAGAAGAAGAACTGAGACCCGTTATGAATGGAATATTCGTCGATATGTCCCCCGAGGAGGTTTCGTTCGTGGCATCCGATTCACATAAACTTGTCTGCTACACCAGAAGAGATGTAAAATCAAATGAAACAGCATCTTTCATACTTCACAAGAAGCCTGCCGCCATTCTCAAGGCTTTACTGACAAGCGATGAAGAATCTGTCAAAATGACATATGACAATAAGAACGCTTTCTTTGAATTCAACGGTACTTTGATGATATGCCGCCTTATCGACGGACGTTATCCGGCATACAAGTCTGTAATCCCCAAGAACAATCAAAGCAAGATGTTAATAGACAGAAACACTCTGCTCAATTCAGTAAAAAGAGTGTCCGTATGTTCGAATCAGGCCACCAACCACATCAAGTTCGGAATCACTCCATCCAGTCTCACCATTTCGGCACAGGATGTAGGATTCAACATTTCATCACACGAGACCATCCCGTGTTCCTACGACGGAGAGCCTATGGAGATTGGATTCAAAGCCAATTTCATCACCGAGATACTTGCCAGTCTCCCCTTTGAACAAATATCAATGGAACTGGCAGACCCGGGCAGTGCCGCTCTTATCTTAAATGCAGGTGTTCCGGACCCCGACGAAACCATTACTTCCCTCATAATGCCTGTCCGTGTCCAATAGTTTGAATCCGACAAATCAGGAACCATTATGCAGCTTAATCTGAAAAATCCGCTGATTTTTTTCGACATAGAAAGTACCGGGCTTAACGTAGCCACTGACCGCATAGTCGAAATAAGTGCAGTAAAGGTATTCCCTAACGGGACGACCGAAATCAAGACAAGGAGAATCAATCCCACCATTCCGATTTCACCGGAGGCTCAGGCCGTACACGGCATTTCCAATGAAGACGTGGCTAATGAGCCCACTTTCAAGCAAGTGGCCAAATCTCTGGCCCAGTGGATGGAAGGATGTGACATCGCCGGATACAATTCACTGAAATTCGACATTCCTCTCCTGAATGAAGAATTCATCAGAGCCGGAGCTGATTTTGATTTCAGGAAAAGAAAGCTCATAGACGTTCAGAACATCTTTCACAAGATGGAGCAGAGGACACTAGTCGCCGCCTACCGTTTTTATTGCGACAAGAATCTCGAAGATGCCCACTCCGCAGAAGCGGATACACTGGCCACTTACGAGGTGTTGAAGGCTCAGCTTGACAGATATCCCGACTTGCAGAATGATGTCCAGTTTCTGGCTGATTTTTCCACCAAAACCAAGTTTGCGGATTATGCCGGCAGAATCGTGTATAATGACAAAAATGAGCCTGTCTTCAATTTCGGAAAGTATAAGGGAAGACCTGTAAAAGAGATCTTGGAAAAAGAACCCAGTTATTATTCATGGATGATGAACGGTGATTTCACTGAGGACACCAAGAATGTGTTGACAGGAATCAAACTGTCGATGAAGTAATGAACATACTCACAGTAAGTCACGATTATTCCAGTTTCCGATTCAGACCCGATTCCACATTGACGAGAAGTCAGGAGGCATATTATCTTCCTGACTTCGTGAGTTCCGTATCCTTCTCCCCCATTCTGTTCTTTCGATGTTCAAAACCGGGAAAATCCGTGGAAAAGAAATTCGCACACAGATATGTGGATTCTTTCGGATATGGCATCTTCCTTTACCCTGAACTCTTCGATGGAATAAAAGAAAACAGGGAGTTCATTTCTTCTGCCCTTGATTTCTCCAGCATAATTCCCATTCAGACACATCCTCTTTCGGACTACGGTTCTTTTCCATCTTTCAAGCCGCTGAGAATCACAGTCAACGGGCACCTTGCCGCCGGAAACATTCCTCATCCCTCATATGACAGTCTCAGACAGATGATTTCGGAAATCACGCAATACGTTTCCACGCGGACGGGTGATTTGATTTCATACGAACTACTGCCTCGGATAGCTGTGGAAAAAGACAAGAAGATAGATTTATGGGTAGGTGAAACCTTACTGACCAGTGTTCTGATTCTTTAATACGAATGCTATGGCACCGGCGGCAGCGGCCGAGCCGGTCGAAAAGGCGATTTGAAGATTATATCCACCGGTATCCGCATCCAAGTCAAGAATCTCACCGGCGAAAAACAGCCCCGGAACCAATTTGGAACTCATATCTTTTCTGGAAATTTCATCAAGACTGACTCCTCCTGCCGTCACTACGCATCTTTCAT
Organism: Candidatus Coprenecus sp.; assembly: GCA_045640205.1. Lineage (GTDB taxonomy): Bacteria > Bacteroidota > Bacteroidia > Bacteroidales > UBA932 > Minthomonas. The sequence continues at coordinate 4,336 of JAZUEO010000137.1, forward strand.
ATCCGGTATAGCCGGAAATTTTGAACACCCATTTCTTAAGACGCACGGGAAGATTCCTGAGCGAGACGTCAGGATTGGCATACATAAAAGGTTCTATCAAATTCAATGGAAGATATCCGGATAGGAACTTCTTCATCCCGATGTTCTTTCCATAGGATTCCCGCGATACCCTGGCCGCCAAAGTTTCAAAATCCAGTGCTGGTTTGAGGTCCAGATTCAAGATTACCCGCTGACCTTTTTTCATAGCCATAACGGCCTTTCTGCTTAACTGAAAGCCCAGTGAGCCCTCTATTCCATTATTCGTAAAATCCAATTCACCTTCCCTTGTATCCACACTATCCCCGTCAATGACCAGACTCAAGCCGACATTCTTCAAATGGATACCGGAGAGACGCATATCATAATTGGAAGGTCTGAGAGCGGTCAATGAAGGAAATGTTTCCACTATGGTATGCCCAAGCGATGACGCAAATTCATACCCCGAACCGGTACTCCCGGTATATGGGTATGATTTGCCTCCTGTGGTAATGATAATCGCTTTCGACACCAGCTGTTCCAACAAAAGGAATTTTCCGTCATCAACCTGAACGTCTGTGATGAAGGACTTGCCGGTAAACTGAATATTTACAACTTCGTGTCCGGTAAGAACCTCTACACCGGCCTTTATAGCGGTTTTCCATAAAAAGTCCCTTACAGTCACGCTTTTATCCGATTCAGGAAAAAGTCTTTTCCCTCTCTCCTCCTTGACGGGCACACCTCCCTGTTCGAAAAAATCCCTGACATCTTCATTAGAGAAGGCAAAAAAGGCACTTTTCAGAAACCCGGAATCAGGATGGATATGAGTCTTGAATTCTTCCCAAGGTGCCATATTGGTGATATTACACCTGCCTTTTCCTGTAATCAGTATTTTTCTTCCGGGAACGGAACCCTTTTCGACAAGAACCGCCGAACATCCTGCATCAGCCATCCTGCAAGCAGCCATAAGCCCTGCTGCGCCTCCTCCTACAATCAATATGTCTGCCTTTATCATCTCGTTTTTTGCAAAAGTAATGATTTTTCCGGGAAAAATGAAAGAGCCAAGTTCGCTTGCGCAAGTTTGCAAAAACCGTCTCAAATGGTTATTTTTGCAGCGTAATGAAAAATCAATAATTCATCGATTATGAGAAAGAAAATAGTAGCGGGTAACTGGAAAATGAATACTACAGTTCCCGAAGGAAAAGAGCTTGCAGAAGCCATTGTAGCCAAACTTTCAACAGTTCCTTCAGACGTACAGCTGATTATCGCCCCCCCCTTCACTCACCTCTGTTGCGCAGGCAAGGCCATCAAGGGCACTTCCATCGCCCTCTCCGCCCAGAACTGCGCTGACCAGCCCAAAGGCGCATTCACCGGCGAAGTGTCTGCAGCGATGCTGAAATCCATTGATTGCACTTATGTCATCCTCGGTCATTCAGAAAGAAGGCAATATTACGGCGAAACTTCAGCCACCCTCGTAGCCAAAATCGGGCTCGCTCTGGAAAATGGTCTGAAACCCATCTATTGCATCGGAGAAAAACTCGAAGAAAGGGAAGCCGGTCATCATTTCGATGTAGTCAAAGCCCAGATAGAAGAGGTGCTTTACACCCTTACTCCCGAGCAGATGAGCCAGATCGTAGTAGCTTACGAACCTGTATGGAAGTCGGAGGCCAAGCG
>JAZUEO010000138.1:0-4917 GCA_045640205.1 Candidatus Coprenecus sp.
GCGACAAGGTCTTGCAAATCTTCATAGAGTTACCTAAATTTGCAGGAAGTCTGCAAGAAATCAACAAGGATACCCCTTTTCTGGAAAAGCTGTCATACGTCCTGATGGAGATGGCTGATTGCGAAGATATTCCGGATAACCTCAACGATTCATTGCTGGAGCGTTTGTTCAAAGCTGCAGACACCGCGAAAATGAGAGAAGACACCAAAGAAAGCTACATGAAATCCATTATCGGAGAGGCCGAATATGAAGCCAATCTGGAGGACTGGAAGGCGGAAGGGCTTGAGGAGGGCCGCAAGGAAGGTCTGGCAGAAGGTCGGGCAGAAGGTCGTGCAGAGGGTCGTGCAGAGGGTCGGGCGGAAGGTCTGGCGGAAGGTCTGGCAGAAGGTCGTGCAGAAGGTCTGGCAGAAGGTCGGGCAGAAGGTCGTGCAGAAGGTCTGGCGGAAGGTTTTACCAAAGGAGCGACTGAAAATAGGCACGAGGTAGCCAGAAAGATGAAGGATGAAGGCCTTGCTCCCGAAATAATCGCCAAATGCACCGGGATTTCCGTCGCTGAAGCAAAGGTTTTGTAAACGAAGGGGTCATTTTTTTGCTTTTTCATAAAAGATTTCCATATCTTTGCCGATGATTGCGGTGAAGCATTACCAAAACACATAGTGATGCTTGTAATAGGGAATCCGGTGAGAATCCGGAACTATACCCGTAGCTGTTTATTCCGGAGGGAGTAACCCGACTGCACCGGGAATCCCTCGAAAGTTTCCGACCATCTTTGCCACTGTCCGATATGGATGGGAAGGCGTCGGAAAGGAACAAGTCAGAAAACCTGCCGCTTTCATTATGTTTAACCGATGTTTCCCGGGTAAGGAGCATCAAGAATGATGATTATGCGGCATTTAGTTTCGTGTTTCCCAATGGTTCTGTATCTGTTCGTGTGCCTTGGCCATCCGGCACAGGGGTTTCCTCAGGGTCCAGTACTATCCTCTTTCCAACCTCCTCAGGACAGCATCACTCAGACTGTAATCTCCGCAGAAAAAATTCCTTCAGCCACTATGCAGTCAGCGCCTCTCCAAGTTCTGGACCGGGCTGGGCTCGACCGACTCGGCATTCAAGAAATGCACGACGCTCTGAAAACTTTCTCCGGACTGCAAGTAAAGGACTATGGTGGTGTCGGTGGCATCAAGACCGTATCGGTCAGAGGATTCGGAACTCAGCATACCGGCATAGTATATGACGGTGTGGCGATTTCGGATGCAGCGAACGGTCAGATAGACATAGGGCGCTTCAGTCTCGAAAACATTTCGAGTCTTTCTCTTTCGATAGGAGGTTCCGATGAAATATTCAAGAGTGCCAGAAGTTTCTCGACTGCCGGTACCATCACCATAAACAGTGTCACCCCGAACTTTACCGAAAGTAGGAAAACCTACCTTGGAGTAACTCTCAGAGCCTTTACTTACGATTTTTCCAGACCGGCTTCATTCGGATGGAATCCATCCCTGAACTGGAAGCAGAAACTTTCATCCAAATGGGCACTGACTGTCGATGCCGACTGGCTGAAATCCGATGGTCAATACCCGTTCACTCTAACCAACGCATCCACTCATACCCGTGAAGTCAGAAGTAACTCCGACGTAAACACAGTGCGCGGAGAGTTCAACCTTTACGGAAAGTTCAGCGGAGGCGGGACTCTTACGGTTAAAGGCAGCGGACTGCTTTCAGAGAGGGGGCTTCCCGGAAGCATTGTCCTCTACAATACAGGCTCCAATGAGAGACTTTGGGACAGAAATGCTTTTCTGCAAGGCAGATACGAGAAATGCTTGAATGAGAAATGGTCTCTGCAGGGACAGTTGAAATATCAGTATTCCTATAACAAATACCACGATGAAAAGGAATATTATTCAGGAGGTGAGATAACTGACGAATACGCTCAACGCGAATACTACGGTTCTGTGTCCGCCCGTTTCCGCCCATCTGAGCGCTGGTCAGTCACCCTGGCTGAGGATGCATTCATCAACACTCTTTCCGAAACCATTCCGGATGCCGCCGAGCCATTCCGCTTCACCGATATGACAGCCCTTGCAGGGCAATTCCGAAGTCCACGCATCACCATTACCGCATCCGTTCTGGCTACCTTCATCACAGAAAGGGTCAGTTCCTTTACCACACAGGAAGCGGCCCCCGACCGTTTCCGCCTCTCCCCCGCTTTCAGTCTGAGCTGGCGGGTCCTGAAAGAGCACAATCTGCGACTGAGAATGTCTTATCAGGACATTTTCCGCACCCCTACCTTCAATGACCTTTATTATGCCCGCGTGGGCAATAGGAATCTGCGTCCCGAAACTGCCCGCCAGGTGAATTTCGGAATCACATGGAACGAAGCCATCGCGAATACCATCTGTGACAGACTCAGCATTTCGGTGGACGGGTACTTAAACCAGGTGCAGGACAAGATAGTGGCCCGTCCCACTATGTTCATCTGGAAGATGAGGAACATAGGCGAGGTGCAGATTCTCGGCTGCGACGTAAATCTCGCCGCCACACTTGCATTGCCGAAGGCAAGTTCCATCAAAATGAATGCATCCTATACTTTTCAGAACGCAGTGGATATTACGGATGCCGCCTCGAAGACATACAGGAATCAGATTCCATATACCCCTCGTCATTCCGGAAGCGGGTCTGTTTCGTGGCTCAACAGATGGGTAAGCATCAGTTATATGTTCTCCGGTGTCGGCCCGAGATGGTCGATGGAACAGAACACTGAAGACAATCGGCTTGCACCTTATTTCGAGCACTCCGTATCACTTTCAAGAGACTTCGGATTCCGTAACACGGAGCTCAGACTTCGACTCACGGCCGAATGCAGAAACCTCACAGACCAGCAATACGAAATCATCCAGTATTATCCTATGCCTGGCAGATGCTTCAGACTGACTGCAAAACTCTATTTCTAGAACTCATATTCACTTAAAAAACTTAAAAAATGAAAAATACTCTCTTATATTCCATCATCACCGTTTTCCTTCTGATTCTGACTGCATCCTGCCAGAAGGAAAAATCAGAAGCAGAACCGCAGGAACAGACAGAATCTGTCGCTCTCATTCTCAACAGCGGAAACTGGGAAGCGAATGATGCCTCCATCACCTTGATGGACTGCAAAACCGGTCTCGTAACTCCGGGGGACCTGTTTTCTTCCGCAAACGGAATCAAACTCGGAGACGTGGCCAATGATATGATTCTCTACGGGTCCAAACTCTATATAGCCGTCAGTATGTCCAGTGTCATTTTCGTCTGTGACACAGAGTGCAATATCATCAAGGCCATCCAGCGGGGAACTCCACGCCATTTCTGCGCACACAATGGAAAAGTATTCGCCACTATGGTCCAAGGGCACGTAGCTGAAATCGACACCACCAGCTTCACAGTCCGCAAGGCTCCGACAGGTCCGAACCCTGAAGGCATAGCATGCTCCAACGGCAAACTCTATGTCGCCGATTCCTTTGGTTATGACCCGTCCGGAATGTACGGTACCACTGTAACAGTCATCGACGAAGCCACCCTCACTCCACTCAAAACGCTGACAGTAAACAACAATCCACAAAGTTTCCACGTCTGCGGCCATTCTCTCTACCTTATAAGCTGGGGCAATTATTCCGATATTCCGGCCCGCCTTCAGAAAATCGATACCTCCACCGACGAAGTCACCACCATCGAAGGAGTCACCCCCACGGCTATGACCATAGGTGAACCCGGCACCGCCTATATTATGTCCTCTACTTATGATGAAAACTGGAACCAGACATTCAACTACTCGGTATTCGACACCTCGACCGACACCATACGCGGGGAACTCATCCCCGGCTCCAAAATACCTGGCGGCAGTTTCATCAGCTATGATTCCCCGACCAAATTAATATACATAGGCACATCGGACTATGTCAGCGAGGGAGATATATACGTTTTGGACACTTCGGGGCGCATAATTTCCAAATCCGGTACGGAAGGAATGAACCCTGTCGCCATTTCATTCATCAAACGGTAAAGCTGAAGATACTGTTCCGAAATGAAAAAACTGATTTCATTGAGCATACTCCTTCTCTGCATCATATCCACCCGTTGCGGCAGCGGTGTCACATCTTCCTCCGGGGAGGAGGCATCTTCGATGCAATATGCCCGCTACCTGAATATTTCCGAAGGGGATTCCTGCACCTTCATCGAACTGTTCAATCCATGGAAGACAGGAAGCGTACTGCACCGATATGCCTTGATTCCAAAGGAGAACGGATATTCAGCCCCGGATGGATGGACTGCCATTCACGTTCCCGTGGAAAGTATGGTCATCTACACCGGTACACACGCCTGCATAATGGAAGAACTCGGGTGTACGAACAGTATCAAGGGTGTCTGCGAGTCAAGATACATTATGTCTGACAAGATTAAAGCGATGGTACGGCAGGGATTGATTTGCGATGTCGGAGATTCCTACTCCCCGGACATTGAGAAAATCGCGACACTGAAACCCGATATCATCATTTCATCCCCTTTCGAGAACGGAACTTACGGAGCGGCGGAAAAATTGAACATTCCGATAGTGGAAGGGGCCGACTATATGGAAAACCTGCCTCTCGGAAGAACGGAATGGATAAAATTCTTCGGACTGCTGACCGGATGCCGTTCAAGAGCCGATTCCATTTTTGCCGATACGGAAAAACGATATCTGAAGCTCTGCTCCCTGACGGCAAATCCAGGAGAAAAATGCCCGACTGTGATAGCGGAGAAGAAATACGGAGGAAGTTGGGGATTGGCCTGCAGGGACAGTTATATCGCCAACATCTACCGTGATGCCGGCGGAGACTATCTATTCAATGATATCCCCGGAAGCGGAAGTATCAAAGAATCATTTGAAAAGGTGATGGAAAAGGGTAT
>JAZUEO010000139.1:0-7823 GCA_045640205.1 Candidatus Coprenecus sp.
ATCGACTGTCCTGTCCGCACAGCAGGTGCCTCAGAACAGAGCGAATGCCACCATCATAGGTGACGCACTCAATCAACTTCCCGCCAATGATACCGAGCTTTTTCAGCGTTTGATGGGTGATATAACATCCACGGGGCAGGAAGGTCTTGACCTTCTGATTCAGATATTGGAGAAGAAGGATGATGCATCCATCCGTGCGCAATATGCCATCGACGGTCTCTGTGCATTCGCAAGTGCCGATTCTTTCGACGCCGATGCCCGTGCCGCCATTGCCGCTGCCATTCAGAAAGCTTTCGACAGGAACACGGCCACTAAGAAGAAAGACGGTGACCTGACCGCTTTCTATGAGAAACAGTTACGTCGCCTCGGAGTAATCACGGCTGCCCCCGTGGAATTGCCGCAGACTCCTTCCATGGATGAAAAAGCCCTCAAACAGCAGATAAAAGCAGCAGTGGCCGCCCTGCGCAAAGGTGACCGTCCTGCCAGATTCAAGGCTCTCAATGATATCACCAAGCCTGAAGCATTTTATGCCGACTTCACCAAAGTGCTTCCGAAATTGAGCGACGAGGTGAAGGCGGACCTCATCTGGTGGATGGGAGAAAAGAAGGACAAAGCCAATGAACAGTTTATCCTCCCTTACATCAAGTCGGAAGACAAGGACCTCAGTGCTGCAGCGGCCTGGGCTCTTGCCAAAATCGGCTCCGATGAAGGAATGAAGATGACTGCCGGCTTCCTCAGCTCCGCTGACCCTGAAATCATCGCGACAGCTGAAGCTTGTCTTAAATCCAGCCGCGGTCCTGTAGCTGACGTCGTTTCCAAAGTTTTCAATCAGGCTTCTCCCGAGGGGAAGGCGGCCGCACTCAGGCTTCTCGCCCAGCGCAGCAGTTTCACTCATCAGAACTTTGTAATCGATAATCTTGATTCTGACAATGCCGCTGTCAGCGCAGCCGCTTTCTCTGCACTCAAGAGCGTGGTCAGAGAATCTGACCTCGACAAGCTTTACGCTATTTTGGAGAAATGCGCTCCCGTAAACCGCGAAGCAGTGTGTGATGCACTGATAGCCGCCGTTTCCACCAAGCCGTCAGCTTGTCAGTTCGATATTTTCTCTGCCAGGAAGAGTGTTTCGCAGAATCAGGATGTATATATTCCCCTTCTTGTCAGGACCGGCAATATCGGACAGCTTTTCGCCATTTGCAGCGAATTCAGTGGCGAAGCGGGATGCGAAATCTTCAATATGGCATTCGATTCTTATCTGAAAGCCGTGGATAATTCGGAACTTCCCGGGGCACAGAAGCTTCTTCTTGCCGACAAGGCGATGACACTGGCCGGAAATGACGGACAGCGCAGCAAGGTTCTGGATGTAGTAAGTGGTACCGGAGAATTCCTCGGAATCATTTACGCAGGCCGTTATATCGACAGCCCTTCCAAGGCATCGGCCTGCGAAGCTGTCAGAAACATTGCTCTGTCGCATCCGGAATATAACGGTGCCATCGTGACCGGACTGCTTGAAAAAGTCATCAATTATCTGGAGACCAGCAAGGTTCCTGATTATGAATATACCATCACTGCTATCAGGAAACATCTTGGTGAACTCCCAGCAGGCGAAGGTTTCGTATCTATGTTCGACGGCACCACCCTTGCCGGATGGAAAGGTCTCGTGGAAAATCCCATTGCCCGCAGGGCTATGACCGCCAAGAAGATGGAGAAGGCCCAGAAGGAAGCTGACCTGCGTATGAAGGAGAACTGGAAAGTCGAAAACGGCTGTATTGTTTACGAAGGCAAGGGATTCGACAACCTCTGCACCGAAAAGCAGTATGGCGATTTCGAGATGTACGTGGACTGGATGCTGGACCCCAACGGTGCTGAACCCGATGCAGGCATTTATCTCCGCGGTACACCGCAGGTGCAGATTTGGGATACCTCCCGCGTCAATGTAGGTGCCCAGGTGGGTTCAGGAGGCCTTTATAACAATCAGAAGAATCTTTCCACCCCTCTCTGCGTGGCTGACAATCAGCTTGGGGAATGGAATTCCTTCTACATCAAGATGGTCGGTGAACGTGTAACTGTCCTGCTCAATGGAGTGAAAGTGGTTGACAATATCGTGATGGAAAACTACTGGGACCGTTCGCAGCCCATCCCTATGATAGACCAAATCGAACTTCAGGCACACGGCAGCAGAGTTATGTTCCGTAACCTTTATATAAAGGAACTTCCCCACGTTGAGCCCGTGGCACTTTCAGCTGAAGAACAGAAGGAAGGTTTTGAAATGCTGTTTGACGGAACGTCCATGCACCGTTTCAAAGGGAATTTCGTAGATTATACCACCGATGGCGGTACCATCCACGTATTGCCCACCGGACAGGGCTTCGGAAATCTCTATGTGGATGACGAATTTTCCGATTTCGTGTTCAGATTCGAATTCAAACTTACTCCCGGGGCCAATAACGGAGTCGGCATACGTTGTGAAGAAAACAAGGATGCCGCTTATTATGGTATGGAAATTCAGATTTTGGACCACTACAGTTCCATCTATGAAGGATGGCTTAAGGATTATCAGCACCACGGTTCGGTTTACGGAATCATTCCTGCCAGGATTACCGATGCCCTCAAGCCCGTCGGAGAGTGGAACTGCGAGGAAATTTATGCCAAAGGCAGCCATATCCGTGTTACTGTAAACGGTGTGGTGGTTACTGAAGGTGATATCGTGGAAGCCACCAGGAACGGCACTTATGACGGAAATGAACATCCGGGCCTCTTCAACAAGAGCGGTTGTCTCGGATTCCTTGGGCACGGTTCTGAACTCTGGATTAGAAACGTAAGGGTAAAGAAGATAAAGTAATGACAATTAACCTACATAACTAACTATGGAACCAAAAAATATGACAAGACGCAGCTTTCTCGAAAAAAGCGCAGTTCTGACAGCCGGCGCAGCTTTCGCATCGACTCCGGCTCTCGGTAAAATCAATGCTCCTGAAATTATGCCTTCAAGAGGTGATCGTCCGGCACCCAGCGACCGTCTGAATGTAGTCGGTATCGGAGTCGGTGGACGTGGAGGCAGTGATGTCGATGGTATCGCAAATGCCGGTGCCAATATGATAGCACTTTGCGACGTGGACTGGAAGTATGCTGAAAACAAATTCAACCAGTATCCCAACGCGAAAAAATACAAAGATTACAGAGTCCTTTTCGATGAGATGGGAAAGGATATCGATGCAGTAATCGTCGGAACACCTGACCATACGCACGCTGTGATTTCCGCCACTGCATTGGAAATGGGGAAGCACGTATATTGTGAAAAACCTCTCACCCATACGGTATATGAGACCAGACTTCTCACCAAATTGGCTGCCAAGCATAAAGTGGCCACTCAGATGGGTAATCAAGGTGCTTCCGGTAACGGAGTAAGGGGTACTTGCGAAGCCATTTGGTCCGGAATGATAGGGGAGGTGACCAGAGTGGATGCCTTCACTGACCGTCCCATCTGGCCTCAAGGACTTGAAACTCCCACTCACGTGGATAAAATTCCCAAGACCCTCGACTGGAATCTCTTTACAGGCCCTGCCAAACCCCGCCCGTTCAATAGTATATACCATCCTTGGAACTGGCGTGGCTGGTGGGATTATGGAACAGGAGCCCTCGGCGATATGGCTTGTCATATCCTTCAGCCGGTAACCCAGGCTCTCAAACTGAAATACCCTATCGCAGTTCAGGGCTCATCAACTGCCTTGATGATAGACTGTGCTCCCAATGCGCAGATAGTGAAATACAAATTTCCTGCACGTGACAATATGCCGAAAGTCGGTATGCCAGCAGTGGAAGTTACCTGGTACGACGGTGGCTTGAAGCCTGATTTCCCGAAAAACTGGCCTTTGGGAAAAGATATGAACGATTCGGGTGGGGCAGTGATTTTCTATGGAACCAAGGACACTCTTATCTGTGGATGCTATGGTGTTAATCCCTGGCTGCTCAGCGGTCGTCCCATTCCCACTCCTACAATGACCCGTGAAGTTCCTGATGAGAACCATCACGCGGACTTCGTTCGTGCTTGTAAGGAATCACCCGCTTCCAGAATTCTTACCGCTTCTGACTTCAGTGTATCCGGTCCTCTTAACGAAATGGTGGTTATGGGTGTTCTGGGTGTACGTCTTCAGGGTCTTAACCGTGAACTTCTCTGGGACGGAGAAAATATGAAGTTCACCAATATCGGAGCAGATGAAACCATCACGTTCAAGGTTAAGGACGGTTTCTCGGTAAAAGAAGGACATCCTACCTTCAATCACGTATATTCCGAGCCTGTCAATGCACTGGAATTCGCCGCCGAACTTATCAAACACAAATATTACAACGGGTACGAACTTCCCGAAATGCCCAGATAACAGAATAAACACATTTAATAAAATTATAACATGAAAAAATCATTGATTCTTATGGCTGCTGCAGCTCTGTTCACAGTATCATCCTGCGGCTCCTCAGCGGAGGAAGAAGGCTTTACACCTATTTTCGATGGTGAAAGTTTTACGGGCTGGCGTGCTTACAACGGGACTGATGTACCCGGTGCATGGGTAATCGAAGACGGATGTCTTCATATTCAGGGTTCCGGACGAGGTGAAGCCGGTGCCGAGAATGGCGGAGACATTATTTATGCTGCAAAGAAATTCAAAAACTTCGAATTCTCCTTCGAATGGAAGGTGGCCAAGGGCTCCAATTCAGGTATTTTCTATCTCGGACAGGAAGTTCCCGACCAGCCCCTTTACATTTCGGCACCTGAATATCAGGTTCTCGACAATGAAAACCATCCTGATGCCAAACTCGGGGAAAACGGTAATCGCCAGTCTTCATCCCTCTATGATATGATTCCTGCCAAACCCCAGAACTCCAAACCTTTCGGAGAATGGAACACAGGTAAGATTATGGTATTCGAAGGTACCGTCGTTCATTATCAGAACGGTGAGAAAGTGTTGGAATATCACCTTTGGACTCCGAAATGGAAAGAATTGCTCGATAAGAGCAAATTCAGCAAGGAAGCCTGGCCCGAAGCCTATGACCTGCTGATTAACTGTGGAGGTGAAAACCACGAAGGTTACATCGGTCTTCAGGACCACGGTGATGACGTTTGGTATCGTAATCTTAAAATCAAAGAACTTTAATGATGAAATTCAGTATGAAACTGGTGGCTGTACTCTTTTTGGCAGCCATCCTTGCACCGGCTTGCAACCAAGCACCCAAAGAACTTGACCTCAGACATCAGATAGGTCTTCAACTTTATTCTATCCGTGGCGAAATGGATAAGGATCCCGTTGGTTCCATCCAGAAAGTCGGAGCTATGGGCTATAACACTGTAGAGCCTGCCGGCTATAATAATGCGGAAGGAACTTTTTATGGTATTCCTGCCAGCGAGTTCGCCGCTTTGTGTGCGGAAAATAATCTTAAATGCATCTGCTCTCACGTAGGCGGTCCCAACCCCTGTGAAGTGTCGATGGATGAATGTCTTACCTGGTGGAAGAAGACTATCGCGGACCATAAAGCAGCAGGATGTCTCTACATCGTTCAGCCATCGATGCCCGATGCCGCATACGACAGCATCCCCGGCTTGCAGAAATACTGCGAACTCTTCAATAATGTAGGTGTTCTCTGTGCCGCCGAAGGTATGCAGTTCGGTTATCATAACCACTCAGGAGAGTTTACGACCGTGTTCGATACACCGGAAGGACAGGTTCGTCTGTATGACTATATGCTGACACATTGCGATGCCGACAAGGTATTCTTCGAACTTGACCTTTACTGGATTAATCAGGGAGGTTGCGACCCTATTGAATATTTCCAGAAATATCCGGGACGCTTCAAAGCATATCACGTTAAAGACAAACTTGAAGTGGGCGCCTCCGGCGAAATTGATTTCGCCGCACTCTATGCTCAGGCAGATTTAGCAGGAATGGAATTCCAGATTATCGAACAGGAAGCCTTCGCAGAAGGTCTCACTCCTTTCGAAAGTGTCAAAATAAGCCTTGACAATGCCCGCGCAGCCCAGGCTGCTGCAGATGCCCGTAAATAAGACGCTGTAAAGATTTTCTTAAAGCGGGACCGACCTTTCCTGAGTCGACCCCGCTTTTTGAATGTGTGATAAATGTTCTATAATCAAGGAATTGTTTTGAAATGAAAAGACTTTTTGTAACTATTGTCTTTATGACACTGATATGGACCGGTATCGGTGCTCAGGAAAAGGAGAAATCTCCTGAAGAAATAGCTCTTGAACTGGTCAACAAGATGGAAACCCAGCTTGAACTCGAGCCTCATCAGACTTTTTATGCCGATTCCGTATTGACTCACGATTACCGTTGCTGGATGGACGAAATCGAGGAAATACACAAGTCCGGAGCCTCTGAAAGTTCCCTTTATGAATCCATCAAAAAGAAATGGGAAGCACGGATAGATTCGGCTATGGTGCTTATCCTTTCGCCGGACCAGTTCGAGAATTTCCTGAGAATGATGGGCAGGTACAAGAAACCCAAAAAGAACAGGAAGTAGGAATCCTATTCTATTCTTTAACGTGAAGTATAAGACCGTTGTCTCGGACTACGGTCTCTTTCCATTTGTCGCTGTAGCCTGGCTGCTCGGGAAATTCGCAGATGGATTCGCAATGACCGTTGTTCTTGAACGTGCCGTCCGGATTCTGGATTTTGATATTCCCGTCCATATATTTGACCAGAAGATAGTTATCCATTTCCTGCCATGTCTTGAGCAGATTCTGTGCCGTGGTGTCTGAATATTTGGTGATGTATTCGATGGCGGCTTTGCGGGATTTGGGTGTCGGTTTGTCACCGAGCAGTCGGATGGCTTCGGAATCAATTTCCTTTACCTGTTCGATGCAGCCGTTCTCTATTCTGTCATAGACAGTTTTGATTTCGGGCTGAACCCTGTCATAGAGAAGATATGCGAACTGCGAAAGCCGGTTGGTGACCCAGAACAGTGAGGTCGGGCTATAGTGCATTATGTCTCCATTGCCCACTTTTACACATTCGGGTACGCTGCTGATACTGGTGTAGATGGGGGTGAGGCAGGAGGTGGCTGCATCGTCGGTCCCGAACCAGAGAATCCCCTTCAATTCTTCGGGTACCCATCCCCGGCTCTGACATACTATCCAGAATCCTGTCTGCTGGGTGGCTATGGCCCGTTCATTGAGGTAACTCTGCCCGTTTACGTCGAAGTACATGGGCCTCCATCTATATGGGGTGTGATGTCCTCCGGCTCCTGCGTCAGTGGTCATATCCATCGGGGTACCTTCATAGTGATCCCGCATCATGTCCGCTACGTTCTTCAATGACACTTTATCGGCAGGTTTGATGAAGAGGGGCATCTTGTTGGCGGCATTGTATCCCATAGCGAAATCAAGATAGTCATCAGCCGGGCGTCCTGCGATAAAGCCTCCGCCAAGTTTTCTGAATGCGCTCCAGACTCTGGCTTCGCAGCCTCTCATTCCACCGAAATCGACCGGGGCGTATGCATCGCAGAAACTGAACTCTTCATCGCTTCCGGAGAAATATCCCATTTCGCGGGCGAAGGATACGACATCAGGCGCATAGAGCCAGTTTTCTGAATCCTTGAAGTCGACGTGATGTATTCTGGACTGATTCGCGTGTGCGCAGATATATCCGTCGGGGACACGTGCCGCTACCCATACGGCCCCTTTCCGGATATTGTTTCCCGAGGCGTCGAGTTTGACACCTTTCCCGATGATTTCGAGAATCCATGCTTCGTTTTCGTCTCCGATGGAGAGGGATTCCCCTTCAGAGGCATATCCGTACTCGTTTACGAAATCGGCGATG
>JAZUEO010000140.1:0-2031 GCA_045640205.1 Candidatus Coprenecus sp.
CCGGGACTTCGAAAGTGATGTCATCCACCACGGCAAGGCTGCGCTCGCGAATCCAGGTGCGGAAACCGTAATCCCCTTCGGAAAGTTCTATGATGCGTATGCCTTTTTCAAGATTGCAGTAAGTGGTTTTGTCTCCTGAAAAGCGGCCATAGACCAGGGCTATTTCACCTTTTTTCGCGACATAGTCGTTGTCGTGGTCATGCCCGCAGAATACTCCGTGGACGTCACAGTTTTCCACAAAAGCGGTTAGCATTCCGGAATTAAGTTCTCCAGGACATTCATTTTCTTTCCTCTGTCCTGAAACAGGATTTCCTTCGTAGGCTTCGTGGAACTCCGGAAGCGGGATGTGGAAGAATGCATAGGATGGAAGCGGGATGTTGTTGTTGGCTTCAGAGAATGCCTTGCTTTGATGTTCGTACCATTCTATCTGACTGTGTGCTATCCATGCATATTCCGAATATTCCGGAACCTGTGCGTAGTCATTGGAGTCCATACAGTAAAGGACTGCGGCGACCTTGCTCCCGTCTGACGAGAGTACGGGAAGTGCGATATCGTCCAGGTATCCTTTTTCCATAGTATTGAGAGACATAGGGTGTTTGGTCACCGTTTCTGCGAGCTCCCATTCTGCGAGGTCTCTTTCCCTGTCGTGATTACCGTAAAGGGATATGAACGGTATATTTCTCTCATCGATAGCATTAAAGAATCTGTTCAGAACTTCTGCCGCTCCTCCATCTCCTGTAGCTACGTCCCCTGTCAGAATGACCATGTCCGGCTTTTCCGTATCCAGAATGCTGCAGAGCTGGTCGAAAGTTTTCTGGAATTCGGTCGGGTTCTCATAGCACAGGTGAGTGTCCGTAAACTGGGCTATCTTCAGTTTTCCATTCGCGTCGAAGCGGATTTCTGCATCGGTGTTGATTGCAGATTTGTTCTGGTCGCAGGCTGTCAGTGCAAGTAATGCAAATGACGCCGCGAGAGCCATAAGATGTTTCATAGTATTTTCGTTTTTATGATATCGGTATTGTTCTCACTTTATTTCCGGACGCTACCACTCATAATAGTAGCAGATGGCTCCGATGACGGCATCTGCACGATTCAGGAATATATCATCATTCAGGGTGCTGCCGGAACTGATTCCGTTCTGTTCACCGTTGCGGACTGTGATTTTGACAGGATGGTTGAAAAACAGAGGATTGTCGGGGAACTGCCTGTACGCGCTGAGTTTTACGCCTCCGTCTTCCATCTTGAGGCAGGTCTGTCCGCATTTGTATCCTTTGAACTGACCGGAATCGAAATAATATGTGCCGAGGAAGAAATCCTCGAGTCCGCTTGACAGGAATACGGCCTCGCCTGTGCATCCGTTGTATGCTCTGATACACGCTTCCATCGAACACTCGGTCTTGGAATTGAGGAACAGATTGACTCCCAAAATCATAGAATTCTTGTCCGTCTCCATCATCGTGAACTGTCCGCCTGATGGCACTGTCTGATTTGCCATCCTGATACCCTTGAAATATGTACCACGGGGCAGAACCCTGCCATCGCACACTATACTTGCCTTGGTGTTGGCCCGGACAGTCGTCCAAATGCAGTCCTTTACACCAGGTTCGGGCTGTACCAATTCTACCCGACACGATTTATAATAAGGAATCTTGAAATCCAGACTGATGCTGTTATGGGCTCCGAATTTGGAAAATAGAGCTGTCTCCAGAAATACCTTTTCGTATTCTGTCTCATCGACGTAATCCATATTCAGACAAGCCAGTTCATATAATTTGGAACTGATGCAAAGAGTATCATCACAATATACATTCATATGGCACTGCCCCGGATGATGCCAGTTGTCAAAATCTCCGCACAGGTACATATTCTCGATTTTTCCTTCACCTTCCGCGCTGAAAATAACGGCTTTGCCGTTTTCATCAAACGGAGATACGCTCTTGTTGACATACGTGAATGTGCGTCCGTAATCAGTCTTTTCATTACAGGATGAGATGACCAGAGCCAGAGTGGTTATAACAATAATCTTCTTCA
>JAZUEO010000141.1:0-6128 GCA_045640205.1 Candidatus Coprenecus sp.
TTGGCCTCCGACTTCTGTCTTCGGCGCCAACCCATCCTCCTGCCGTGAGACGGGGAGTGTAGCCGATGAACCATCCGTCGGAATGGTCATTGGTGGTTCCTGTCTTGCCGGCGATTTCACCCTTGAGGGCATATCTGCCGCGAAGCCTTGTGGCGGTTCCTTCGTTTACGACCCCTTGCATAAGATTGACCATCAGGTATGCTGTGGCCTCGGAGATAGATTCTTCATTGCGCGGAGCGAAACTTCCTATGACATTGCCCTCCTTGTCCTCGATTTTGGTAACGAAGAGCGGTCTGGTGCGGACTCCGCGGGAGGGGAAGGTGTTGTATGCATTGACCATTTCCATTACACTGATGTCGGCTGCACCGCAACAAAGGGGCGGGACGGGGTCAAGGAAGGAGTGTATGCCCATTTTCCGGCACATATCGACCATCGCCTGAGGTCCGAACTGCCTCATCAGGTAGGCGGAAATGTTGTTCGAACTCTTGGTGAGTCCCCATTTGAAGGTTACGGTCTGTCCTATCCACTCGGGTTTGTCGGTACTCTTCGGAGTCCATGTGGTATCACCTACGATGAAAGTTACCGGAACATCGACCACGCGGTCACAGGGGGAGTAACCTTCCTGCATGGCAAGTGTATAGAGGAAAGGTTTGATGGTGGAACCGACCTGCCTCTTGCCCTGACTGGCATTGTCATATTTGAAGTAGCGGTAGTTCGGTCCGCCCACGTATGCCTTGACGTGCCCGGTCGAGGGTTCCATCGCTATGAAGGCGGCCCTGAGGAATGATTTGTAATAACGGATGGAGTCATTCGGACTCATAAGGGTATGGATGTAGCCTTTCCCATTCCAGGAAAACACTCTCATTTGAACTTTTTTGTCGAAGTCTTCAAGTATTTCCTGTTCGCTGGCTCCTTCTCTTTTCAAACCGCGGTACCGGTCACTCCATCTGCGGGCATTGGCCATCAAATCCGAGATGACGCTGACGGGAACGTTTCTGGCGAAAGGACGGTGAGGCTTGTACTTCATCTCATTGAAGAACACAGGCTGGAGATTCTGTCCTAGTTGTTCCCTGACGGCTTCCTCCGCATACCTCTGCATTTTTGAATTGATGGTGACGAAAATTTTGAGACCGTCCTTGTCAAGGTCGTATTTGGAACCGTCAGGCTTGAAATTCTTGTTCAGCCAGCCGTATAGGGGATCATCTTTCCAGGATTCCATATCCGCCAGATAATCCTCTTCATAATAATACTTCGACCTTTCCGGGTATTTGGCGTTCATCGTCCTTCTCAGCATATCGCGAAAATAAGGTGCCGAACCTGAATTATGGTCCCTGACATTGTAATCCAGCTCTATCGGCAGGGCCTTGAGAGAGTCGCATTCCCCGTCTGTGATGAAATCATACTTGTTCATCTGGCTGAGAACGTGGTTCCTCCTTTCAAGAGAACGCTCGTAGTTGAGAACAGGGTTGTATCTGGTGGGCTTGTTGACCATCCCCACCAGAGTCGCCGCTTCCTGTATGTTCAGGTCGCAGGGCTCTTTGGAAAAGAATGTCTCCGCGGCCGATTTTATGCCGAATGCATTGCTTCCGAACAGTATGGTGTTCAGATACATCATTATGATTTCATTCTTGGTGTAGTTCCTCTCAAGTTTGACAGCGGTAATCCATTCCTTGAATTTGGTGTTGATGAGTCTTACCTTGGCTGTCAGACCGGAGGCATCCGCCGTATCACGGGGGAAGAGGGATTTGGCCAGCTGCTGGGTCAGGGTGCTGCCGCCACCGGAAGAGGCGTGCCGCATGGCAAGGGTTTTTACGCCGACACGCAGAAGACTTCTGAAATCGATGCCGCTGTGCTCATAGAAACGTACGTCTTCTGTGGCTACCGCTGCGTTGATGACGTTCGGTGAGATTTCATCGTAGGAGATGAACATTCGGTTTTCTATATGGTAAGTGCAGAGAATTTCTCCATCTTCCGATATGAGCTCCGTAGCGGCATTGCTTTTCGGGTTTTCCAGTTCTTCAAATGAAGGGATTCTGGCGAATAGTCCTATACATAATATATACAGCAACAGAACTGCTATAGGGGCGAAGATAATTATCCAAATCCATTTCCTGATATGCCTGCCTGTGTACTCTTCCATTTCGGATAAAATATATTGTTATTGATAAGTCAATGATTCCTAAACTGCGAAAGTAAGAATTTTTTGGATTTTTTATCAATTTCATACTTACTTTGCAGCCCGAACAAGGTATTTATTGTGACATAGTTGAGGAATATTTATGGGAGAGAAAAGGAATCTGGTTATCGTAGAGTCGCCTCACAAGGCGGAGACCATCGGTAAATTTTTGGGAAAAGGGTATGTTGTGAAATCAAGCAGGGGGCATATTCGTGATTTGTCTAAAAAACAGCTCGGAATAGACGTAGAGAACGGTTTTGTCCCTGAGTATGTAATTCCGGATACACAGAAGAGGAATGTGGCGGCTCTTAAGGCCGAGGCATTGAAATCAGATATCGTGTATCTGGCTTCCGATGAGGACCGTGAAGGAGAAGCCATAGCCTGGCATCTGGCTCAGACTCTGAATCTGAACCCCGAAACCACCAGGCGTATAGGATTCCACGAAATAACGAAAAAGGCCATTGTCGAGGCTCTGGAGAATCCCAGAGAGGTGAATATGAATCTCGTGATGGCACAGCAGGCTCGCAGGGTACTGGACCGTTTGGTGGGCTTTGAACTTTCCCCTATTCTGTGGAGGAAGGTCAAGCCATCCCTTTCCGCCGGACGTGTTCAGTCCGCCGTCCTTAAACTGGTGGTGGATAAGGAGAGGGAAATAATGAATTTCAAATCCAGGGAATACTGGAAGGTTGATGCCGTTTTTCGTCCGGAAGGAAAGGAATCCACTGCAAAAGTGGCAGCCTCGGTGAATGAGCGTCTGGATAATGAGAAGGAGGCATTGAAACTGCTTCAGGAAACATGCGATGCAGAATTCCGGATAGCATCGGTAGAAAAAAAGGAGGTTTCGCGGACCCCTGCATCTCCGTTCACGACTTCACTGCTTCAACAGGAGGCGGCCAGAAAATGCGGATTTTCTGTCAGTCAGACCATGTCCATCGCACAGAAACTGTATGAGGCAGGTCTCATTACTTATATGCGTACAGACTCCACGAATCTGTCCACTCTGGCATTGGCTACAGCCAAGGATTGCATATTGAAATTGTATGGAGAGAAGTATCATAAGGCAAGGCAGTATAAAACCAAATCCAAAGGCGCCCAGGAAGCGCACGAGGCCATTCGTCCGACATATCTGTCCAATTCTTCGATACAGGGTACGGCACAGGAGAAGAAACTGTATGAATTGATATGGAAAAGAACGATAGCCTCCCAGATGGCTGACGCCCGTCTTGAGAAGACGGATATCGTCATAGATTCGCCTGCGGTATCCCATAAATTCCACGCAGAGGGTTCGCAAGTGCTTTTCGACGGATTCCTTAAGGTCTATCTGGAGTCCGGGGATGATGAAAAAGATGATGAAATATCAAATATTCTTCCTGCGATGAATGAAGGGATGGAAATGAAGACGGTCAGCATAAGTGCTTCGCAGAAGTTTACCGTTCATCCTCTCCGTTATACCCAGGCATCATTGGTGAAAAAAATGGAGGAACTTGGCATAGGTCGTCCTTCCACCTATGCTTCCACTATTTCCACCCTTTTCCAACGGGAATACATCGTAAAGGCCGATCGTCAGGGGGAGGAAAAGCAGCTTGCCGTGTACAAGATGGCGGGTGGCAAAATTTCCAAGACTGTCAAGAAGGAAATGGTCGGTGCGGAAAAGGGAAAATTGTGTCCGGAAAACATAGGAATTCTGGTTACGGATTTTCTGGGAGAGCAGTTTCCGTCCATTCTTGATTCTGGATTTACGGCGCGTGTAGAGGAAGATTTCGACGATGTGGCTGTGGGGAAAAAGGTGTGGAACAGCGTGATATCCGATTTTTACGGTCCATTCCACAAGAGGGTGAATGAAACCATCGGACAGTCCGCCCCGAAGAGTGTGGAAAAACTGCTTGGCACCGATCCTGTGACCGGAAAGAAAGTGTTGGCGCGAATCGGCAAATTCGGCCCTCTGGTTCAGATAGGTGAAAGTGATGACCCTCAGAAAAAGTTCGCCGGTCTGGGGAAAGGACAGCTTATTGAAACACTGACTTTGGAGGAAGCATTGAAACTGTTTCAATGGCCGAGGACTCTCGGCGAAATAGATGGAGAAACAGTCGTTTGTTCCAAGGGTCGTTTCGGTCCTTACATAAAATACAGGAACGCTTATATTTCGCTTCCGAAAGGCGCCGACCCGATGTCGTTTTCCCTGGAGGATGCCGCCGGCCTCATACGGGCGAATGCCGAGAGGGAAAGCAGGAAGAATATCAAGGAGTTTCCCGAGAGGGACATTCAGGTGCTTAATGGCAAGTTCGGCCCATATATCAAGTGCGCCGGAGAGAATTACAGAATTCCGAAAGGGACTGATGCCTCATCACTTTCTCTGGAGGAATGTTTGAAAATCATAGAACGGAAATCGACTAAGAAATAGACAGATATGGCGAATCAGAAATATCAGATAGACCGCATAGACCAGAAAATCCTTTCCTTTTTGGTCAAAAATGCAAGAATGCCTTTTCTGGAAATAGCTCGTTTGTGCGGTGTGTCAGGTGCCGCCATCCATCAGCGTGTGAAAAAAATGGAGACTCTGGGAATTATAACAGGCTCCCGCCTTTTGGTTAAGCCTCAGGCTCTCGGACTGAATGTGTGCGCATTCATAGGAGTTTCCCTGTCTCAGGCGAATAAGTATTCGGAGGTTACGGCTGCCATGAGAAAAATTCCCGAAGTCGTGGAATGCCATTTCGTTACGGGGAAACACGCACTTCTCATCAAAATGTACTGCTGTGACCACAACCATCTGATGGACGTGCTGATAAGCACCATTCAGAACATTCCCGGCGTGGAGTCTACCGATACGATGATTTCACTTGACCAGGCTATTGAAAGACAGGTCTGGGTTCAGGATCTCCCTTCCAAAGAGGCATCTCGCGGCTGACAGGTCTTCGGGCGTAGTGATTTTGATATTGTATTTCTCGCCACTGCAGAAATAAAGGGGATAGCCTTTCGCTTCGACCACTGACGCGTCGTCAGTGAATGATTCCGTATAATCGCTTTTGTAACTGTCCAACAGTACGTCGCTCTGAAATACCTGTGGGGTTTGGATGGCTATGTATTTGGAGCGGTCAGTTATTTTATATCCGTTCCCTTCATCGACACGAATCGAATCGGTAAGTCCTAAGGCGGGTATGACGGCCGGGTATTGTTCCGCCAGTTCATATAGCCTGATAATCTGTCGTTCAGTCACCAGTGGCCTGACACCGTCGTGTACTGCGGTAATGCTCCCGGGAGTGATATATTTCAGTGCAGTTTTGACGCTGTGGAAACGGGTGATTCCTCCGGGTGTCTCATAATGAGGAAAGAAGAAATCTTTTTTATGGCAATAGTTCATCCACCACTGGCTGTGGATGCGGTTCATAGCGATGATTACGTGAACTTCAAACGGCAGGGACAGGAAAAGGTCTACGGTTCTGCGGAGAATGGGTTCCCCGTTGAGGTCCAGAAATTGTTTCGGAAGCTCTGCCCCCATTCTCAGGCCGCTGCCTCCTGCTGTGATGATGACGAAATGTGTCATTGAAAACAATTGTTATTTTATGCAGATTCCTGCGCGAAGTTATAGAATCTATTTTGAAATGGTTCACGAAATATTATTTTAAAATAAATTCAGAAATTCAAGATTTTATAGTAATTTTGAAACTTTATTCCGTGCGATGCGGAATGGACTGAAATCAAACGATATTTATAGAAAAATGCAGGATAAAAAAATTACACGTGCGCTGATTTCCGTTTTTCATAAAGAACATATTTCGGAGATAGCGGAAAATTTAGTCAAATGCGGTGTGGAAATTCTTTCCACCGGAGGGACTTTCGATTACCTTGAAAAATGTGGGATTCCAGTCAAGTCGGTGGAATCCGTTACGGGATATCCTTCGATTTTCGGAGGGCGTGTCAAAACTCTTCATCCGAAAGTATTCGGAGGAATTCT
>JAZUEO010000142.1:0-2949 GCA_045640205.1 Candidatus Coprenecus sp.
CTGCTCCGTGACATCGCTGCGGCCATTGTAATCAGACCGCTCTGGATGATGTCCTTGTAGTTTTGAGTTCTGAACATTCCTGTCTTGATTTAGAAGCTGTTTAAATTTACTGTAAGCGTCTCCCCGTGTTGACAGTGCGAATTTACTCAATTGCATTGAAATTTTCAAAAGCCGATGGCTATCCCTGATTTTTCGCTGGGGATGGCCATCTTCGCAAAACCTTGTGCCTTAATATTCAGCGTATTAACTTCCGACACGATGGCTATCCCCGCCCGAAAAACGAGGATGGCCATTGAACGCAGCTTTTGTGCGCATACAGACTGTCATAGTATTTTGACGGGTATATCAGGTCAGCGGTGTGGCTGTCTGTGAGTATTGGGTTGATACATCCGCTGCATCCGGGAGCAATGACAGCGGCAGACATTATCATATTATGTCGAATCTCAACGTTATTCCGAAACGTGCGGGTCGTCCCTGAGAGAAAAAGGACCTCCCAACGCTCTTGAAATAGAAAGTGTTATACCGGGCATTGAATATGTTGGTCCCCCATAGGGATACCGCCAGCTTTCTGAAACGGGCAGTCGCATTGAAACCAGCTAAAGCGTAAAAGGGTTCGCTAAGGGTATTCTCTTCGTTCCAGTATATTTTTCCCACTCCCTTTACATTCACGGCCAAGTCTATTCTTTCGACCAGACCTCGGGATATGGGGTGCGACCAGGACGCATCGAAGGAGAAAGTGTTCTGAGGAGCATACGGGACATATTTGCCCGAATAATCCACTGTGTCACTGTAGCGGTACGATATGAATTCCGCTATGGCACATCCATATCGGGCTGCTGCCGAAAATTCACCTGCTGAAAATGAGGCCGCCGCCTCAGCGCCGTAGGAACGGGACTGTCCGGCATTGGACATCCTGCGACCGGTTCTGGTACCCTCGGGCATCACGGTAATTTGCTGGTCTCTGCATTCTATATCGAAGATGCCGGCTTCGAAGGCGAAAGGACCGACGTTCCATTTGGTGCCCACTTCGAAATTCCAGGCGGACTCCGGTCGGTAGCATACCGCATCAGCGGAAGAAGCATCGCCGTCAGCAGATGACTGAGCCCTCATACCGGACATCATATCATTCATCATTATGTTCTGAAGAATATCCGAGAACATCTGGGTATTAAAACCTCCTGCCTTATACCCTTTCTTGACAGAAGCGTAAACAGAACCGTTGCGGAATGAACGTGTCACACCGAAAGAGGGCAATACTTCGAAAAATGACTGTGTCTCCGTTCCCTTGAAACGGCTTGATACAGGAGTCCATCCCTTTCTGCTCATACTGAAAAGATAATTGATGGAAGCATAGGAGTCATAGTCCATCGATGCATATTCCGATTCCAGTCTGACTCCGGCTTCGAAAGCCCAGTTTCCCACCTTCCAGACTGAGTTATGGAACAAGGCCGCACCGTAAGCAGGGATGCAGAAGTCATTCCCGATGACGAATTCATCTTCCCTGATATCGAGATACGCGTCTGGCAAGACAGACCGGATGCCCCTATTGGCATTATCCAGAATCAAGCGCTCTATGCCGTCACGCTTGAAAAGAACAGGGGCCTGCATCGAAAGGAATTTCCCGAAAAGGAATGCTCCGGTCAGGGGCTGCCAGCAGCTTCTTTCATTTTTCCTCTTCACCATCAGCTCGGCTGTGACGGAATGTTCTTTCTGTTTCTGTCCCATAGTGAAAAGGGACTCGTCGGTAAAGTCATTGTCCAGTATCATATCATCGTCGAGAAACTGCCAGGAGACATTTGCCGACCACCTTGTCCGCGACGCCGTCCACTCAGCCTTCAGCCCGTCAATAATACTGATTCTCTTATAGCCGGAGGGGTCATTGTATGAAAGGGGGAGCAGTTCTGATGTAGATTCGTCAAACTGGCGGTAAGCGTATCCACCTTCGTTCACATATCCGACACTCAGGATGTTTTCGAAATGCAGACGGGACGAGGGATTCCATTCCAATCTGAATCTTACCCCCCAGCTGCTGCTCCAGTCCGCTTTCGTTCCGTCAGGAAAACGGAAGTCGCCGTCATAATATCTGCCGAATGCGGAAACTCCCCACAGAATTTTCCGGCCCATTTTCCCCCCGCCGCTTATGCTTCCCTTGAATGCTGATGCAGGAGAATATTCGAGGGATGCCCTCATCCCGGCCATTTCAGCGGCTGACATAGTACGCACCAACATCACTCCGGAACTGGTATTGCGCCCGTATAATGTTCCCTGAGGGCCTCTGAGGAGGCTCACGTTCCTTATTCCGTCGAACTCGAAGTCGTAAAGGCTCTTGTTCATTATGGGAATACCGTCTATATACATCCCGGCAGCGGGCTGGTCCATTCTGGAACCGAAACCTCTGATGTATATGCTGGAAGTGGTGTGGGAACCGTAATCGGGCTGATAGAAGTTGGGGATGATGGCAGTCACATCCTTCGCAGAGGAGACTCTGGCCCTATCCATTCCAATAGATGACACAGTCTGGATATTGACAGTGTCCCCTTTGAAGGAAGCGTGCACCACCGCTGCGTCGAGGGTATCGGACTGCTGTATCAAAGCGCCGAAAAGACAATATAAAAACACCGTAAGCATCACGGTGCAAATGTCGGGACTTCAAGTCGACAAAAAAACTATCATTAATGTCAGTTTTGCGAAAGCAATAATGTCAATTCCACGAATTCCTCCACCCCCAGCTGTTCGGGTCTCTTCACCAGAAGAGGGGAATCGGGAATCGGCCTGTCCCCGAGAAGAGGCTTGATGGAGTTCCGTATGGTTTTTCGGCGCTGGTTGAAGGTGGTTTTCACGATGTTTTTGAAAAGAGTCTCGTCGCATCCGAGAGAGATACGGTTATTGCGCCGCAGGCGTATGACGGCTGAACGGACTTTAGGCGGAGGGGTGAATGCCCACGGCTCC
>JAZUEO010000143.1:0-2763 GCA_045640205.1 Candidatus Coprenecus sp.
ACAGGTGCTCGCGGATAAAATGTTCATCAGCGGTTATTACGAACAGAACGGTGAGTAAAGTGAGTACTCCGAACATCACGTTCATCCATCGTTCGTCGAGAAGATTTATGGTATGGTGTGCGTGTGTTTCTTCGCAGTGGCACTCTGTGCAATGTTCTACGTGCTCAGTGCGGGCACATTCCCCGTGGTCGTGGCTGTGTTCGAGGGTGCCGGAAAAGATGGCGGCAGAGTATGCGAGGAGTGCGGCAGTTATTATGACGCGGAAACGGGATGGGTGGAGCATTGCCCTGTAAGATGAGGCGCTGAAGATGGATGGTTTGGATTCCCGGACAGCATCTTCATGGAGTTCGAATGTGTGGGAGCAGGAATCGGAGGTATTGCCGCAGGAAGAATGGGGGAAAAACCGGTCTTTGATGAAATCGGTGAGAATGCCGGATGGAATTGAAAGGACGAAAAGAATCCCGAAGAGCAGGAGGGCCTTTCCGGGAAACATCGCCAGCATAACGAAGGACTCATCTCCGGATGAGCAGACCATACACGCCACGAGGGCTCCGAAACTGATGATTCCGTGGGAGTAGAGGGATACGGCGGCGAATCCTCCCATACAGCCGGGAATCACCCCGAGAAATGCACCAAGCAGTGTTTGACCGAATCTTGAATGTTCCAGGGAACTGAACCATCGACCTGCCGAGCGGACATTGACGAGTTCTATTATCATCATCATTACGATGACGAGTCCTGTAATCATTATGGCATTGCGCAGAGAATCCAGTATAATTTCCGTTATCATATTCGACCAGGCAATTTGGAGATGCAAAGATAGTATGTGTGTCAAAAAAATCATTAATTTTGCGAAATTTGATTAATAACGGCACATATGGCATCATTCAGTGATATTTTGAAGAAGATTTTCGGTTCCAAGGCCGAAAGGGATATGAAGGAAATAAAACCTGTTCTCGAAAAGGTTCTTTCGGCATATTCCAGAATAGATATACTTTCCGATGACGAACTCCGTCTTGAATCGGAAAGGCTCAAGTTCTCTATCCGTCAGAGAATCCATGATGACGAGGCCCGAAAGGCGGAATGTCGAGCCAAGCTGCAGTCTGTGGTGATATCTCCCGAAGAAAAGGAAAAACTGGCTTCGGAGGTGGATAAACTGACTAAAAAAATAGATGAGGACATAGAGAAGGTGCTTGATGAAATTCTCCCCGATGCTTTTGCCATTATGAAATCGACGGCGCGGCGTTTCGCTCAGAATCCTGCCGTAACCGTATCGGTATCGGATATGGACCGGGAATTCGCAGCAGTACACGATTACGTCAAGATAGAAGGGGATAAGGCAGTCTGGAACAACCACTGGATGGCGGGTGGAAATGAAATCACCTGGGATATGGTACACTATGACGTCCAGATTATAGGCGGTATAGTGCTTCATCAGGGAAAAATCGCCGAGATGGCTACAGGTGAAGGAAAAACCCTCGTCGCGACACTTCCAGTATTCCTCAACGCCCTTGCAGGGAAAGGTGTTCACGTGGTGACTGTCAACGACTACCTTTCCAAACGTGACTCTGAATGGATGGGGCCTCTTTATGAGTTTCACGGACTGAGGGTTGACTGTATCGACAAGCATCAGCCGAATTCTGAAGAGAGGAAAAAAGCCTATAGAGCGGACATAACCTTCGGAACCAATAATGAATTCGGTTTCGATTATCTGAGAGACAATATGGCGATAAATCCGGGCGACCTGGTTCAGAAGAAGCATCATTTCGCCATAGTCGATGAGGTGGACTCCGTTCTGATAGACGATGCCCGTACACCTCTGATTATTTCCGGTCCCGTTCCAAAGGGTGAGGATCAGCAGTTCGCTGAATATAAACCCTATGTGGAACGTCTCTACAATGCGCAGAAAAACTTGATTATAAAGGAACTGAATGAAGCGAAGACGCTTATTGCCGAATCAAGGAAAGCTGCTGAGGGAGGAAAGAAAGAAGAGGCTCAGACAAAAGAAGAGGAGGGGGGCAAGAAACTCCTGCGTGTACATAAGGGTCTTCCCAAGTACAAACCTTTGATTAAGTACCTGTCCGAACAGGGGAACAAACAGCTTCTGCAGAAGACAGAGAATTTCTATATGCAGGACAATAACCGGAATATGCACATCATCACCGATGACCTTTTCTTTATCATCGAAGAAATGCAGCGTTCCGTGGAATTGACCGATAAGGGTAACGACATTATATCTGAGTATGTGAGCGACAAGCAGTTCTTCGTTCTGCCGGATATAGGAGCCGAGATTTCGGAACTGGAAAAGCAGACACTCAGCCCCGAGGAGAAGCAGGAGAAGAAAGATGCCCTATTGTCAGATTATGCCATCAAGTCCGAAAGAGTTCATACCGTAGGTCAGCTTCTCAAGGCCTATGCCATGTTCGAGAAGGATATAGAATATATCGTAGTCGATAATAAAGTGAAAATCGTCGATGAACAGACGGGACGTGTCCTTGAAGGCCGTCGTTACAGTGACGGACTGCATCAGGCCATCGAAGCCAAGGAAAATGTCAAGGTGGAGGCGGCTACACAGACATTCGCTACCATTACCCTCCAGAATTATTTCAGAATGTACCACAAACTTTCCGGTATGACAGGTACCGCGGAAACGGAGGCCGGTGAATTCTGGTCGATATACAAACTTGACGTGGTCGTTATCCCGACCAACCGTCCTGTTCTCAGAACAGATGAGAATGACCGTATCTATAAGACGAAGAAGGA
>JAZUEO010000144.1:0-2953 GCA_045640205.1 Candidatus Coprenecus sp.
CAAGGCAGTGCTGCCATTGTCTTCCTTCTTCCAATCCAGCAGTTTCTGGTAAATTTTACGCTTGAAAATACGCTCTTCCATATCAGAATTTTGGCATTTGATTTACGCCGCAAAAATAACAGTAATTCCGTTGACTACCAAAAGTTTTCAACATTTATTGTCATATTCCGCAAATCCGAAAATACATAAATAGTCAGAAATCGCAGATTCAGCACACCTAAATGCAGCGGCCGTGTGGTATAAGCAAAAAGTTAGCCTGCATTTCCGCGCAGGCTAACTTTCAAAGTATTGTAAATCAAATAGTTATAGTGTCAATACTCTTCCTCATCAAAGAAAAAATCCTCCTTCGATGGATAATCGGGCCATATGTCTTCCATACAGTCGTAGGGTTCGCCATCATCTTCAAGTTCCTGAAGGTTTTCTATCACTTCAAGCGGAGCGCCTGAACGTGTGGCGAAATCAATAAGCTCGTCCTTGGTCGCAGGCCATGGGGCATCCTCAAGTTTTGAGGCTAATTCCAGTGTCCAATACATATCAGTAGATTTTAGTTTTGTTATGGTTATGTTCGCATATCATTTGATATCCGACCTTATGAGGGGTGCAAAGATATACTATTTCGGCAATATTCAAAAAATATTCCATAACACCCGCTATGGTCTCCAGAAATCTTCCTTTTTACCTTCCTTCACCACTGCCTCACGTCCCATAACGAAGAGCAAGTCGCTGAGCCGATTCAGATAACAGACTGACATACATATATTTTCCCGTTCATCACAGAGAGATATGACTGCTCTTTCCGCCCTGCGGCAGACAGTTCTGGCGATTTGAAAACGGGCTGCGACCACTGTACCTGCAGGAAGAATGAACGATGTCATAGGTGGAAGCGAAGCGCTTATTCTGTCTATTTCCTTTTCCAAAAAGGAAACGCGTCCTTCTCCGACAGACTCCATCTTATTGATATCAGAGGCCGTCGCCACCCAGGCACTGCATAACATCAAATCCTGCTGAACCGTCCTGAGTAGCTCATCATTCTCCGGAGACTCACATCTGAGGAGCCCCAGATAGGAAATCAATTCATCAATATCCCCATAGGCACATACCCGTGCATCAGCCTTGGACACTCTCTCCCCTGTAACCAGTGAGGTACATCCCTTGTCACCTCCTTTCGTATAAATTTTCATACTATCGTCGGATTTTCATTTACTTTGTCAGATTCGATTTTTCCATCCCTAAGCCGCACGATTCTATGGGCATATCTGGCAATATCCTCCTCGTGTGTAACCAATATTACCGTATTCCCTCCCTTCCAGATTTTGTCAAACAGCCTCATAATATCTATGGATGTCCTGGTATCGAGATTTCCTGTCGGTTCATCCGCCAGAATGATGGACGGATTATTGACCATAGCGCGAGCCACAGCCACTCTCTGCCGCTGTCCTCCTGAAAGTTCATTGGGGCGGTGTTCCATTCTGGATTCAAGTCCTACGGAAGTGAGGGCTTCAATGGCCCTGCGCTCCCTTTCCGTGCGACTTATCCCACTGTAAATCAATGGTAGAGCCACATTTTCCAAAGACGTATAGCGAGGCAGCAGATTGAAGGATTGGAACACAAAACCAATTTCCTTGTTCCTCACGCGGGCAAGCTCGGAATCATCCATATCACTGACATCAGTCCCGGAAAGGAAATACCTGCCGTCAGTAGGAGTATCCAGACACCCGAGAATGTTCATCATCGTGGATTTACCCGAACCGGAAGGTCCCATAATAGCCACATACTCATGGCGAAGCACATTGAGAGTGACTCCGTCGAGTGCCTTGACCGTCTGGTCTCCCACCTGATAATACTTGTGTATGTTTTCCAAACGGATAACCTCATCCATAAGGCATCACCCCTCCATCAGTTTTTTATATTTGAAACGTTTCGGTTCTACATTACCGAGACGCTTCTTCTTGTTCTCTTCATATTCGGAATAGGTTCCTTCGAAGAAATACACCTGGGAATCACCTTCAAAAGCCAGAATATGTGTGGCTATCCTGTCCAGGAACCAACGGTCATGAGAAACGACTACGGCACAGCCGGCAAAATTTTCAAGCCCTTCCTCCAATGCACGGATAGTGTTTACGTCCACGTCATTGGTAGGTTCGTCAAGCAGCAGGACATTCGCTTCTTCCTTCAGTGTAAGGGCCAGATGAAGCCTGTTTCTCTCACCGCCTGAAAGAATTCCGCATTTCTTCTCCTGGTCGGCACCTGAAAAATTGAATCTGGAAACATATGAGCGGGCATTGACTTCACGATTACCGAGTTTTACGAAATCGGAGTTCTCCGCTATGGTCTCATAAACCGTCTTGTCCGGATCTATCTTCTTATGCTGTTGGTCGATATAAGCTATCTTCACTGTTTCACCCACCGTAAATTCACCCGAATCAGGCTTTTCAAGTCCCATAATCAGACGAAAAAGGGTAGTCTTTCCCGCTCCGTTCGGTCCAATGACACCCACTATGCCGGCGGGAGGAAGTTTGAAATTCAGATTTTCATAAAGCACTCTGTCTCCATAACTTTTCTTCACTCCGACTGCTTCGATAACCTTATTTCCCAGTCTCGGACCGTTCGGAATGAATATTTCCAATCTTTCCTCTTTCTGCTTTCCATCTTCGTTCATCATTTTCTCGTATGCACCCAGACGTGCCTTGGATTTGGCCTGCCGTGCTTTGGGAGCCATCCTAACCCATTCCAGTTCACGTTCCAGAGTCTTGCGTCTCTTGCTTTCCTGCTTTTCCTCCATAGCCAGTCTGGCTGACTTCTGGTCCAGCCAGGATGAATAATTACCCTTCCACGGGATTCCCTCACCCCTGTCAAGTTCCAGAATCCAACCGGCCACATTATCGAGAAAATATCTATCGTGCGTTACCGCAATCACTGTACCCTTATACTGCTGCAAGTGAGCCTCCAGCCA
>JAZUEO010000145.1:0-10887 GCA_045640205.1 Candidatus Coprenecus sp.
ATTCAACCCACAAGGCACTTGTCTATGTTGCGGGTCTTGGAGTCGAAGTTGATGCCGATGCGGACTATCCGCTGGTCTTCAATCGCGAAGGGCAGGGTGTAGTTCCTGTCCTGTATCTGCGCCAGAGCCTCCTCCGCAGTGCCGTCCAGCTTGAACTCCAACACATAGCAGTATTTCGGGGTCTTCACGACCATATCTATCCTCCCCTCGCTGGTGCGGTATTCCGCCTGGGTGTAGAAGCCCATCAGCTTGAAAAGCAGCCAGACTACATTGCGGTAGTGGTTTTCGAAATTTCGGATGATTTGGTAGGGGGTGTCGGCGAAGAGCGAACGCAGACGCTTTATGAACTGCTCCGTATTGCCGGATCTAACGTCTTCCACGAAATTGTTTATCAAGAACGGCGAACGATTTTCCTTCCGGTGAATATAGTTGGGCATCAGATATTTGGTGAAGCCCTCCTCGACTTCTGCGTTTGGAAATCCCAGAGTGTATGTTCCGAATTCGGGGTCATAACCCTTGATGGTGAGGTATCCGCTCTGGTAGATTACAGGTATGGGATTATTTGAAGTGGAATCGATGCTGTTCAACTCATCGGCATCGGCCTTCACGCGCGACATTTCCTCAAGGTCGTAGTCGCGATTTTGCAGGAGCTGCACGAGATAGGTCGGCGTGCCGGTCTCGAACCAGTAGTTCTTGAGTTTGAGGCTGTCAAGGGCGTTGAGAAGGCTGAATGGATTATAGAGGCCATCGGTGTCTTCGCAGAAATGATAACCGTCATAATGGGCACGAAGTCTTTCTACAGCATCTTTAGCGCTGATGGCATTCTTTTCAGCGAACTTCACAACGTATGGGTGGAGTGCCGTTACCAACTCATCGTGCGTTATGCCGCATATATCGACGTAGCGCTCATCCATCGATATGTCCTTGAGATTGTTCAGGTCGCTGAACACGCTCACCTTGCCGAACTTGGTCACGCCTGTGAGAAGCGCGAAGCGGATGCACCCGTCCATCGACTTGAGGGCTCCGTAGAAACCCTTCAGTGTGGCGCGGTAGGCATCCTGAAGTTCCGGATTACCGATGGCCTGGAGCATAGGCTTGTCGTATTCATCGACAAGTATCACCACTTTGCGGCCGGTCTTCTCGTATGCGCGGTGGATGACACCCTCAAACCTTGTGCCGAGTGTAGTTTCGCCCTCTTCTCTGCCATATTCCTTTTCTATATTTGAAAGAAACAGATTGAGTTTCGAGGTCAGTCTCTCAGGACTGTCATACTGCTCAGTATTCAAATCCAGATGCAGCACCGGATGCTCCAGCCATTCCTTCTCCAGTTTCTCTATCGCCAGTCCTTCGAACAGGTCTTTCCTGCCGCTGAAATACGAATGAATCGTGCTCATCAGCAGCGACTTCCCGAAACGCCTCGGACGGGAAAGGAAATAATATCTCCCCGTCGTAACAAGCTTGTATATAAGTGGCGTCTTGTCAACGTAAAGATAACCGTCAGCCCTCAAACTCTCGAAGTTCTGTATACCCATGGGCAGATTCTGCAGTGTGGTGTGTGGTTCCATAACGCACAAAGATAATTTACAGTTCCCATAAATGCAAGATGAAAAGTTGTACAGACGCGAATGATTCTAACGGAGTGCCACGTAAATTTTCATATATTTGTCTGCAATATATAAACTACACTATGCGTTTCAATGACATCAAAGGGAATGGGGAATTGAAAAAACGCCTCGCGGAAATGGTGGATGCCGAAAGAGCAGGGCATGCCATTATGCTGGAGGAACAAGGAGGATATGGGGCGGTTCCACTGGCCGTGGCTTTGATTCAATATCTTTCCTGCAGAAATCGCCACGACGGGGACTCCTGCGGCGAATGCGAATCCTGCAGGAGAATCGGCCGAATGGTACATCCGGACGTTCATTATGTATTTCCCGTAAACACCACGCAGAAATCCGGCGGTGAAAAAAAACCTGTCAGCTCCACTTTTTTCCAGGAGTGGAAAAAACTCGTGACGGACAATCCCTATTTCACGGAAGCGGAACTTTATGATGCACTTGGGATAGAAGACAAGGTCGGCACCATCAGCGTGCAGGAGGCCAAAGAGATTCTCAACACGATGAATATGCATTCATTTGAAGGCGGGAACAGATATATGGTCATATATCTTCCCGAGAGAATGACAGCCGAGACCGCCAACAAACTGCTTAAAATCATAGAAGAACCTTTTCCGGGGAGCTACTTCATCTTTATCACCCAATCTCCGGAAAAAGTGATTGACACCATCCGTTCCAGATGTCTGCGAATAGCCCTCCAGCCCGTCCCGATGGAAAGCAGGAAAGATTCACAGGAATTTATGGAGTTCTTCACCTCATTGATGGATGCCGCACTGCAGAATGATTTGCAGACCATACTCAAAACCTGCGAAACCATTGCGTCCATCGGACGCGAGAAACAGAAACGCTTCTGTATCTTCGCTGAAGAATGTCTGCGTACCATTATGATGACACGCCTCGGTATCGTGAACGCCGAGTCACAGGCCCCTGTCTTCGCGAAATATGCGAAAACTTTCCGTGAGCCTTTTTTCGAAACTGCATATCACGTCTTTGATAATGCCAGACAGTCAATAGAAGGCAATGTCAACCCTAAGATAACATTCTGCAATATGGGGAACTTGCTGTTGGTCAATATCAGAAAGTTATCATAAGTCCGCATCCGCTCTCAGACTGTCGCCTCCACATTCCAGACAAAGGCCCTTACTCCGATAGCCGTATTCCTGTTGTCCAGTTTCCTAATGGTGTCAAGAAGTTCGGGAACCTTGTCATCCTCCACGACGGTAATGACCGCGGAATTCATTTCCGGCCAGGTATGAGTCCCGCGCCGCGGCTGTCCGCCATTGGTTCCACGTCCCTGCACCTGTTCAAAGAAAGTGAATCCGGAAATATGGAGAACGTCGAGCAGATACTCGACCTTCTCCGTATTGGCCTGATTGAAAACTATAAGAACTGATTTCATAAATCTTCTACTGTTTATCGTTTTTTAATTTGTGCGCTTCAGACACAAGCTGTATGTCTGAGGTATAAGCGGCTGACGGGTCGGATGACAGTTCCATAAAGATGAAGTTCTTCCTGTTGGCCGCTTCCTTTTCCCTTTCACCTTTCCTGGAGAAGATTCCATAAAGGACAGGAACGATAATCAAAGTGACGAATGTCGAAACGGTAAGACCGCCGATGATGACTATACCCATAGGCCTCCATACCTCGGCACCTTCTCCGTTACTGAGCGCCATAGGCACCATACCCAGAATGGTGGTGAACGCAGTCATCAACACGGGACGGAGACGGGATGCTCCGGAGAGGGCTATCGCCTCCGAAAGTTCAAACCCGCGATCCCTCATAAGATTGATATAGTCCACAAGTACGATACCGTTCTTAACCACGATTCCGACTAGCATCACGCAACCCAACGCACCTATCATATCCAAAGTGGTATTGGTGACAAGCAATGCCAGAATCACGCCCGTAATGGCGAATGGCACCGCCATCATAATGATGGCAGGCTTCGAGAAGGATTCGAACTGCGATGCCATCACGATATACACCAGGAGGACTATCAACGCCATCAGCAAAACCATATTACCGAATGTCTCCTGCTGATCTTCAAAGGTACCGGACAGTCTGTAAATGATACCGGAAGGCATCGTTACATTTTCATCCATAATCTTCGTAATCTGCTCCGCCAATTCACCCAGAGATACCTCATACGGAGTTACTTTGACGGACAGATAACGTTGTCTGTTCTTTCTGGTTATGGTCGGAGGGGCCCAATATTCGACTACAGAACCTATCTCTTTCAACTTTACGCGGGATCCGGCGGGAGTGGGAATGGTCATTTCCTCGACGTCGGTGATGGAATTGCGGTCTTCCTCTTTCAGACGAACCAGAATGTCATATTCATCACCGTCTTCCTTCAGGAAACCTGAAGCCATACCGTTGATTCTGTTTCTTATGTATGTGGAAACCATCGCAGTGGAAAGGCCAAGATTGGCCAGTTTGTCCTTATCCAATGCCACTTTCAATTCCGGTCTGTCTTCATCGCGGCTGATGGTGACGTCCCGGGCTCCGGGCACCTTGTCCTCTATCAGGTGTTTGATCTCGGCGGCCAGAATATTGGTCTGGTCGAAATCATAACCTATGATATCGATATCCACAGTGTTGGAACCACCTCCCCCCATACCGCTGGAGACGGACGCCTGATACTTTATAATCTCGGGATACCGGGCCATTTCCTTACGAAGAACCTCAGCTATCTGAAATATGCTCCGTTCACGTTCGTATTTCTTGCTGCAGACTACGGTCATCGAAATTTTATTATTCGTGGTCTGAGAGAAGATGGCCGATACGGAAGCATCATCACTCGAACCTGCGGAAGAGTTGATTATCCGGATTTCCGGCACAAGTTCCATAAATCTGGTTTCAAGACGACGGGCGGTCTTAAGAGTCTCTTCAATACGGTTACCCCTGACAAGTTCCACAGTAACACTCACCCTTCCATTATCCATTTCCTGCATAAAGTCAGAACCGATTTTACCGGCAAATACAGGGAGTAATGAAACTGCGAAAGCAGCCACCGCTATCAATACTGTAACGGCTTTATTTCTCAGACACCAGCGCAGCAGATTGGCATACCAATGGTCTATCTTGTCGAGAAAACCTACTACATATTTCTGGTACAAGCTCTTTCTCGGAGGGACTTCCACGATTTTACCGTTCTCGATTTTCACCTTCTTGGCTTTGAGCAGAGTGGAGCACAACATAGGTGTCAGGGTGATGGCAATGGTAGTGGAAGTGCAGACTACTATGGTTACTATCCATCCAAGTTCCTTGAACATAATGCCGGCCATACCGGTCAACATTGTAAGAGGAACGAAAACGGCGACGATAACCAGAGTGGTGGCTATAACCGAAATCCATACTTCATTGGTGGCATAGATGGCAGCTTCCCGCGGATTTGACCCTCTCTCGATATGCTTGGTGATATTCTCCAGCACGACGATGGCATCATCCCCCACCATACCGATGGCAATGGTCAGAGAACAAAGGGAAATCATATTCAACGAGCTTCCGGTCGCTGCGAGGTAAATGAAGGCGACAATCAAGGCAATAGGAATGGTCAGTCCGATAATGATGGTGGACCTCCATTCTCCAAGGAATACCAGAACCACAAGAACTACGAACAGGAGGGCATACATAATGGATTCTTCCAGAGAATGGATGGAATTCTCTATCATTTCCGAAGAGTCGTAGATAACTTCGACTTCAACGTCAGCGGGAAGACTCTTTTTGACTATCTCCATCTCTTCGCGCAGGTCACGGCAAATCTGAACAGTATTGGCACCGGTCTGCTTGGTAACTATCAGACGGACCGCTTCGCGTCCGTTAGTCTTTTCATCAAGAGAAAGGTCCTTTATCGTATCCTTCACTACAGCGATATCCCTGACATAAACCTTCTTTCCCCCAGATGTCGTAGTCACCACGATGTCATTGATTTCAGAACTTTCCACATACTCGCTCCGAACCTCCATAGTGTACTGTTCCTTGTTCATCTTGACGGTACCGGAAGACATATTGAGGTTATTGGAAGATATGGCATTACCCACAGTTTCCAGAGTAAGCCCGTATGCATCCATTTCCTGCTGCGACAAATCCACATATACATACCTCTCGGGAGAACCGGACAAAGACAGGTTTCCGATTCCGTTTATGCGGTTCAGCTGAGGTATCACCTCATCATTGAGGATTTTGTCAAGACCTGCGTAACTTTCCTTCGCGGTAAAGGAATACTGGATAATAGGTATAGAACTGGAACTGAATTTGAAAAGAAAAGGATTCGAACATCCTTCAGGCAGCTCGTCCTTCAGAATATCAATATATGAACGTATGTCGTTCATCACTTCATCCAGATTCGTACCCCATTCCATCTCCATAAGGATAACGGAAATATTATCCTTGGATGTGGAGGTGATTTCCTTCAGTCCATCGACGGAGTTCAAACTGTTCTCAAGAAGTTTCGATACATTGGTTTCCATCTCAGCGGCATTCGCCCCGGGATATGTAGTCATAATGGTTACATAGGGCGGATCCATCTCCGGATACTGGTCGATAGGCAGCTTCAGGAAAGAGAAGATACCGATGACCACCACAGCCACGAAAATCAGAATCGTGGTGACCGGTTTGTCTATAGCGGTTTTGTATATACTCATAGTACCTGATAACTATTTTACCACGTTAACTTTAATTCCATCTATAAGTTTTGACTGACCCACGGTTACCAGACGGTCGCCGGGATGAATCTCATCGCTGATAATCTCCACCTTATCATCATAGCGTTCTCCGAGTTTCACGAAAATCTGCTTCGCCACACCGTCCTTTTCAATGAAAACATATCTCTCATTCGATCCGATGAGTTTCAGCACAGACTGGTAGGGCACGACGAGAGCCTGAACATCCCCCATAGACATCTTTACCCTGATATACATACCAGGACGAAGCAGGTCAGACGTATTTGGAATTCTGAGCTTTATCTGGAAGGTATGCGATGACTCGTCTA
Source organism: Candidatus Coprenecus sp. (assembly GCA_045640205.1). GTDB lineage: Bacteria > Bacteroidota > Bacteroidia > Bacteroidales > UBA932 > Minthomonas. The sequence continues at coordinate 6,610 of JAZUEO010000145.1, forward strand.
TTACGGGATATACGATTTCCACTGTCGCGGGAAAAACCTTGTCCGGGTAAATGTCAGCCACGACATTCACTTTCATCCCCTTCTTGACGATAGGATAATACGATTCCGGAATGCCGATGAGTGATTTGAGCGTCGAAATGGTGGACAGTGTCAGAATGGGCTGACCGCTGTACAGTTCACCGTCCTCATAATTCTTGGCGGTTATGACACCCGGGAATCTGGCTCTGACAAAGGTATTGGAATCAAGGAATGACATATTTTCCGAAGCAGTATCAAATGCCAGTTTCACCTGGTCGTAAGTCTGCTGCGATATGGCCTCGCTTTCATATAGCACTTCCATACGGGAAAGCTCCTTCTTGGCGTTTGCATACTGAAGTTTCGCGTTCCTGAGCTGCATCTGGTCCATAACCACAAGAATGTCACCGGATTTCACCTTATCTCCTACCTCGACATTGATTTTTTCGATATTCCCGGTTACGGAAGGGGCGACATTCATCGTTTCATACCCTTCCAGCGTAGAGGAATATTCGACATTTCTCGCTATAGTCTGAAGAGACAGTTCCTGTGTCTGTATCTGAATCGTTTTTTCTTCCTGCACAGTAGTTTCCTCTGTCTTGGTTTCTCCGCAGCCCGCCAGAGAGAGCAGGGCAAGCGATAAAAGTGTAAATCTGCTTTTCATATCGTATTTCATTATTTGTCAAGTATGTCTTTGTTCAACAGTTTTTCAAGTTCTATCTGGGCATTCACGAAATCAAGGGCGACTGTAACATAATTCGTCTGCGCATTGATAAGGGCAGTGCTGGCGTTGGTAACGTCAAGGGCGGAGGACAGTCCGTACTGGTATTTCTTGGTTATATTGTCAAATACACTCCGGCTCACATCCACGCTCTGTTTCTGGGTTTGATAACGCTCGAAGGCGGAAGTAAGGTTATACTTGCACTGGCGGTGCAGCAGCCGGAGAGAGAGTTCCGTATCCGACAGGTTATTGAGCTGAGTTTCATAAGCCATTCTTGCACTTCTGCGCTTGGCATTATTCGCTCCGCTGGAGAAAATGGGAACCGTAAGCGTCAGTCCGAGGGTATGGGGAGGTGTCATATCGAGACGCATCTCATTTGAAAGATATTTCTTACCCGAATACTGATAAAACCCACTGAGTGTGGGAGCATAGTTCCATCCGGCCATAACATACTGTTTCTTACTGATTTCTACGGACTTCTGCATCAACTGCCATGAGAAATTATTATCAAGGAGAAAATCATCGTTCAGCAGAAACATCGCCCTGTCTATATCCAGCACATCATCAAGTGTCTGGATGAGTTCGATTTCCTTGTCTGAATCCAGACACAGAGCCAGACGAAGGGAATTATATATCACCTCCAGCGAACGCTGTGAACTGCTGATGGTATTTTCCATAGTGGCTACCTGAACCAGAATCTGGTCGGCATCCAGTTTTTCCGCAGTTCCCACCTCGACGGCTTTTGCGGAAAACTTGTAAAGTTTATTCAGACTTTCCAGATTCTGCTGAAGAAGTTCTATCGTTTCTACAGCCACCAGAGCGGAGAAGTAGAGAGTCTTCACCTGCTCGGCCACATCCTGCTCTGTCTGCTTGAGCGTAATATCGGAGATGGACTTCGACAGGCTGCTTATCTGCGTACTGATAATCTGGGCGGCACTTACTGCGAGGCTCGCCGTTCCTCCGTACTGTATAACGCTCGGCATAGCGAATTTCTGTCCGAAATCAATCGTGAAGTCAAACATATTGTTATATGTACCTGTGGCATTCACTTGAGGAAGCATAGACGCAATGGCCTGCCATTTGTCAGCTTCCGCCTGCCTTATGGCCAGTGACGAATTCATTATGGTCCGGTTATGCTGGAGCGCATATTCCTGTGCATCCCGCAGTGTCAAGCGATATACACCCGTTTCCTGTGCGCGGAGTGGAATATATACCATCACCGATACCAAAACAAAACTTAATACTAATCTTTTAATCATATCTTCATTTATCATTTCAATTTTCATTTTCCAATTGCTTTACATAAGTGTCGATTATTTCCACTCCACGAGGCGTGGACATTCCTCTCAGATAAAGAAACATCGTATGCTGAAGCAGTTTTTTCTTGTCGAACTGAAGGTCAAGTCCGATTTTCGATTCCTTGATGATATTGATGGTTTCCGACACCACCGTAGCCACCATATCCACGTTCAGGTAAGGCAGGAATATGCCCTGCTTCTGCCCTTCTTCTATAAGTTTCCTGTTGTTTTCAAAATGGGTTCTTCTTAACTTGACTACAAGTCCGTCATAGACTTCAGGGTAGTATTTTCTTACATCCAGGAAAAAACCGTCGTAATATTTGAATCTGTCCTCCGCCTGTGAACGGTGAAGGGAGATGAGGAATTCCAGGACGTTACTGCTTTTCTTCCGGATTTTCTCAAGTCTCTCTTCTCCACGTCGTCCTATGAGGGAAAGGCATTCGTTCAGGAGATGTGATTTGTCTTCAAACTGTTCGTAAAGGGTCCGCTTCGAAATACCGCACTCCGCAGCTATGACATCCATAGTGACAAGCTTGCACCCACGGGTCTTGAACAGGCGGATAGAACTTTCCAGTATATGCTCTTTCGATACCATTAGAAAACTTTTAAAACTTAAATAGTTTTCAAGTTTTGAAAACGGCCTATATCGCCGCAAATTCTATGCCAGAAAGCCCCATCTGTCCGCTATATAATCCAGAATTTTGTCTATTTCTTCCGGATTCATGGTCGTTACGAGTTTTAATCTTGTTTCCTTGAAATCGGGCAAGGCTTTGAAATAACAGGAGAAATGACGCCTCATTTCCAATACCCCCGTGCGGTCCCCTTTGAATTCCAATGATTTACGCAAATGTTCCTTAGCAAGTGATACCCTTTCGAGAACACTCATCGGAGGGAGTTCCTCACCTGTATTGAGATAATGGCGGATTTCACGGAAAAGCCAGGGGTGCCCGAAAGTGGCACGCCCTATCATAACACCATCCACACCATACCTGTCAAACGCCGCGGCCGCATCCTGAGCGGTCTTGATGTCTCCGTTCCCGATGATGGGAATATGCATCCTGGGGTTTTCCTTTACCTTCCCTATCAAAGTCCAGTCGGCTTCCCCCTTATACATCTGGCAACGTGTGCGGCCGTGTATGGTCAAGGCCTGAATACCGACATCCTGAAGCCTTTCGGCAAGTTCGACTATTATTTTGGAATCATCATCCCATCCGAGTCGTGTCTTCACCGTTACAGGTACCTTCACCGCATTCACCACGCTGCGGGTAATCTCCACCATCCTGTCAGGATAGCGCATCATCCCCGAGCCGGCTCCCCTGCGGGCAATTTTATTCACCGGGCATCCGAAATTAATGTCGAGCACATCGGGACGGGCAGCCTCCACCCGTATCGCAGATTCCACCATGGCCTCCGGCAAATGACCGTATATCTGCATTCCTATCGGACGTTCATAGTCATATATGTTCAACTTGTAAAGTGAACCCGGAACATCCCTGATGAGACCGTCGGACGATATGAATTCGGTGTACATCATATCGGCACCGTACTTCTTGCATACATAGCGGAAGGACGCATCTGTGACATCCTCCATCGGAGCCAGCAGAAGGGGTTTGTCTCCAAGGTCTATTGTTCCTATTTTCATCGCTTTTTATTTCTTGCTTCAAAATCCCTGAGAAGGGCAAGAGCCTCCGGAAAGAGAATGAGAAGAACGATTACATTAAGCCAGACTGTCAGACCCTGGCCGATATCTCCTATTTTCCAAACCGTATCGGAAGCCGTAACTGCACCGACTATGATGATGAGAAGGATTATGCCCTTATAACCGTTCAGAAAGAATTTCTCCCCTTTCTTCCCCAATTTTTCACTCGTGGTGCTGAATAAATAGGTGAAACTCGATTCTGCATAGAAATAAAATGCCATTATGGTGGTGAATGAGAAAAAGGCCAGGGCTATGGTTACGAATCTGCCTCCGAATCCATTGAACACCGAGTCGATGGCACTCTGAGTGAAAGAAACATAATTGTTACCCAATTCGGGAGCATACGCTGCGACCACATTGCCGGAGGCGTCAAAGACATTGTAACTGCCGGTACTCAATATCATAAGTGCCGTAGCTGTGCAGACCAGAAGAGTATCTATATAGACAGAAAAGGCCTGAACAAGCCCCTGCTGTGCAGGATGTTCCACTTTTGCAGCAGCCGAGACGATGGCTCCTCCCCCCAGCCCCGCTTCATTCGAAAAGAG
>JAZUEO010000146.1:0-4676 GCA_045640205.1 Candidatus Coprenecus sp.
AGCGTTCCAAAGACAGGATACGCCTCATAGCTGCCTGGGCGGTAGATGACCACACCATCACAGCCATTTCAAAAGCAGTCGGACTTGGAATAGTCGATGCCACTCTCGTAGGAGACGCAGATATGATAAAAAAGGTATGCGACGAGGAAAAGATAGATATGTCCATCTTTACTGTAATTGACAATAAAGACGAACTGAAATCCATCGCACAAGCCGTACTGATGGTACGTCAGGGAATGGGAGACATTCTTATGAAAGGCTTATGCTCCACTGACAAATATATGCGTGGAATCCTCAATAAAGAGGCCGGGCTGCTCCCTCCCAAGGCGGTACTCAGCCACATATCACTCATCCAGAACCCCAATTATAAGAAATTGCTTATGTTCAGTGATATGGCCGTAATCCCGGCGCCTGACCTCAATCAGAAAATCGCCATCACCAAATATCTCGTAAAAACAGCCAAATCCCTTGACATAGAAAAACCGAAAGTGGCATTCATCGCCGCCACAGAGCAGATGCTTCCGGCTATGCAGGCTTGTGTCGATGCCGCCATTCTTTCGAAAATGTGCGACCGTGGTCAGATTCCCGGATGTCTCGGTGACGGACCTTTGGCACTTGACGTGGCCATAGACGAGGAATCGGTAAAAATCAAGAAAATGACAAGTCCAGTCGCCGGAGATGCCGACTGCCTCCTGTTCCCTGCTATTGAGCCGGCCAACGTATTCTACAAAACCAATTCAAAACTTTGCAAGGATGTCAAGCAGGCGGCCATCGTCGCAGGCGCTATGGCACCGTGCGTATTGTCCAGCCGTGCGGACAGCATAGAAACAAAACTCAATTCCATCGCACTGGCTGCGCTTTCGGCAAAATAACGGACAATGGGAGGAATATTCGGAGTAATCAGCCATCAGCCCTGCGCTACTGATTTATTCTATGGAACGGATTACCATTCCCATCTCGGAACAAAACGTGGCGGAATGGTGGTTTACAATGGCGACGGTGTCTTTGCGCGTGACATACACAGCATAGAGAGTTCCTATTTCAGAATCAAATTCGAAGGGGATCTCTACAAATATACAGGCTATTCCGGCTTGGGCATTATCAGTGACACCGATTCCCAGCCCATCCTGATGAATACCCATCTGGGCAAATTCGCCATCGTTACCGTAGGAAAATTGAACAATCTGAAAGAGCTTGAAAAAGAACTTCTCTCAGAAGGAAGGACACTTTCCGAAATGAGTTCCGGAAAAACTAATCCTTCAGAAATAGTCGCTTCCATCATAGCCTCCAGCGATTCTTTCGAGAGTGGCATAAAGGAAGTCCATCGAAGAGTCAAGGGGTCCTGCTCATTCTGCCTGTTGACAGAAAACGGCATCATAGCAGCGAGAGACTTTTATGGCCGTACTCCTTTGATATTGGGTAAGAAAAAAGGCTCTATGGCAGTCTGTATGGATACGTGCAGCTTCGCCAATCTCGGCTACGAACAAAAATACAATCTTGGCCCCGGAGAAGCCGTTATGGTGACTGCCGATGGATTTGAAACCATAATCAAGCCCGGAAAAAAGATGCAGATATGCTCTTTCCTTTGGGTTTATTACGGTTATCCCGTAAGTTTTTATGAAGGAATCAATGTCGATGATGTCCGTTATGAATTGGGTACTATGCTCGGCAAGGAGGATAAGTCCGACATTGAAATCGCTTCCGCAATACCCGACTCCGGCACATCGATGGCCATAGGTTTCGCCCAGGGCAAGGGCATTCCCTACCGTCAGGCCATCGTTAAATACACCCCTACCTGGCCCAGAAGTTTCACTCCCACTACACAGATAGTCAGGAACCTGGTCGCCAAGATGAAACTGATTCCCAACACCGGCATCATACATGAAAAGAAAATCGCCTTCTGTGATGATTCCATAGTACGCGGCACACAATTGAAGGATAATGCCAAACAACTAAGGAACTATGGAGTCAAAGAAATTCACGTAAGAATCAGCTGCCCGCCCCTGCTGTTTCCCTGCGAATTCCTGAATTTCTCGGAATCGAACACTCCTCTCGAACTGATAGCCAGAAGGTTCGTACAGTTACAGGAAGGAGCTCACGATAAAAATCTGGGTAAATATGTCAGGGACAGTTCTCGGGAGCATAAGGAAATGGTAGAATATATCAGGAAGGAATTGAATCTTTCTTCTTTGAAATTCACCACCATAGACCACCTCATAAAAGCCATAGGGCTTCCCAAGGAATGCATCTGCACACATTGTTTTGACGGGAGCAGTTACGGATTTTGATAACAATGTCTCCAATAATTTTATAACTTTGTTTCAACTTTAACACAAAAGAATACCAATTATGAATATTTTTGTATCAAGCTTAAATTTCCGTGCAAGAAAAGAGGATTTGATAGAGCTTTTCTCACCATTCGGAGAAGTTACTTCTGCGAGAATCATACTGAATAAGGAGACACATCGTTCCAAAGGATACGGTTTCGTCGAAATGTCCGAGGAAGACGGTAACAAAGCCATCGAAGCCTTGAACGGGACAGAACATATGGGACGCACCATCAATGTCGCTGTCGGTTCCGAAAGACCCGCCAAAACGGAGTAAGTGTCACATTCTTTTCTAAAAAAAAACGCCTTCCGGCGTTTTTTTATTATCCCATATTGGCATTCAGCAGCCTGCCTATTTTGGAGTCAGGAAAGACTTCGGACAGAATCACCCGGATGACTGTATATACAGGTACGGCTATCAGCATTCCGAAAACGCCCCAAAGTGTGGCAGCCATCAGAATCACCACGAATATTTCAAGAGGATGAGCCTTCACACTGTTTGAATATATCACCGGCTGAAACACATAATTGTCTATCAGCTGCGTAAACAGACAAACAAGCAGTACGACTGTCAGAAACCATCCGATCGAACCTGAAAAAGAAGAACGGTAATGTGTAATCAAACCCATCACCACAGCCAGAACCTCTCCTGTCAATGGTCCCACATACGGAATGACATTAAATACTCCGGTAAGAACGGCGACCACTATAGCGGTACTGAACTCCATTCCGGCTATGAAAGTCAAGCCTAGGCCATTCAGTACCATAATCAGCAGTGATTCTATTACCAAACCTATGAAATATCTGGAGAGCAGGCGGGTGGTACGTGCGATGGTTCTTCTGACTCGTGATTCGAACTTGTCCGGAGTCAGAAAGACTGTAATCCTTGTCAGAAGATTATCGTCAGCGATAAAAAAGAATGACATAAAAGCCACTGAAAACAGTCCTACCGCCGCATTGACCAGAAACGTAGAAACAGAACTCACCACACCCGAAACCGTACCTACACTGAGCAGACTTGCGACTTGAGTGAGAATTACTTCTTCCATTTTGAAATCCGGCCCTGCACTTGCGAAATTTTCCCGTATCCATCCGTTGATACTATCCAGGGAGATAGCCAAAGAATCCGGATTCAGGGAGCTTATCTGCTCCGTGATTTTCATCGCCAAAGGTGACACCAGCATAATCAAAGCCACTATAAAAGCGAAAATCACTCCGATTACACAGATTGGCGCCAACCATTCCGGGAAGGAGATGCGTCCTATCCTGATTTTACAAAGCAGTTTTTTCAGCGGGTGTCCGATTAAAGAAACGACTATCGCGCAGGCCAGATAAATCAGAATGGAACGGAAATACCAACAAATAAGACAGACGGCCGCCACGGCAGCCGTCCATCCTATATATTTCCATATTTTTCTGCTATTCTCCAAGGTAGGTCTGATATTTTTCGTAACCGGCCTTATATTCATCACCTTCGTTACGGAAGATAAAGAATACCTGCTTCAGCTGCTGAGCGATAGCCTTCTTGATTTCATCATCCTTGCTTACTTCAAATGCTTTTTCGAAAGGAGGTATGCACTGTTTCAGAGTAGCATCGAATTTACTTCTGAGTTCATTGTAACCATTGACGTCATTAACATCCAAAGCATCCATTGCAGTCTGAATTTCAATGGCATCATTATAATACATATTACCCACTTCGTAAATACCATAAATATAATCAGGATTCACTTCCAAACTCTTATTGAAGAGTTCAACGGCTTTTTCCTTGTCACCAAGCTGCTTGTAAACATTGGCCTCAGCATAGAAAAGAGATGCATTCTGAGGTTCATTGGCCTGTGCAGTATGGATAAGGTCAAGAATCTTGGAAGGATCATCCTTGGTTTCTATGTAAAGGTTGATGAGAGATATCAGGATGGACTGGCTTGACGGGTATGCCTGGAAGCCTTCGTTCAGAACAGCCTTTGCTCCTTCGAAGTCGCCTTCTGTTTTGAGGATTTCAGCCACTGCCGCATGCCCGTTACCTTCCTGGTCATAACCCATCTCAAAGCATTTTTTGTACAGTTCCTTGGCCTTGTCGGTTTTGCCGGCAGCATTGCTGATAGCAGCTGCATAATAGGTGGAAGTGGTGTCTTTCTTCCCTACGATTTCATTATCGAAAACAGGAAGAGCCTTCTCAAACAATGACGCAGATTTTTCCAAATCATTCAAAAGATATGCAGCCCACGCATCAGCTGTATAACCATCGTGAATTTTAATCAAGGAAGCGATGACATCCTTGTTCTTGGCACTCTTGGCATCAAGAGACACACCCTTCAGATATGCTTCATACGCAAGTGCCAATATATC
>JAZUEO010000147.1:0-2173 GCA_045640205.1 Candidatus Coprenecus sp.
CATTCCTTTGCTTCCCACCAGTACCAGGCACTTCTTTGCTCTGGTCACACCGGTATACAAAAGATTTCGGTTCATAAGCTGCTTAGGTCCTGAAAGAATCGGCATTACCACCGCAGGATACTCACTTCCCTGAGACTTATGAATGGTTATTGCATAGGCCAGTTCCAATTCATCAAGACTTTCAAACGGATACTTTACCCGTCTTCTGTCATCAAATTCCACAGTCAGACTGCTGTCGTCCTCGTTCACGCTGACTATCCGGCCGGTATCCCCGTTAAATACGCCCATACCCGCATCTATTGCGATGTTATACTTTCCCAACACTTCCCACTGAGCCTGATAGTTGTTTCTTATCTGCATAACCTTATCCCCTTCTCGGAAAAGATTGTCCCCATATATGTGCTCTGCCTTGTCTCTTGAATGAGGGTTAAGTTTATCCTGCAAAAATCTGTTAAGAGAGATGACTCCAAGGGGGCCCTTTCTCATTGGTGTCAGTACCTGAATATCAAAAGTATCCGTATCGACATAAGGCGGCAGACTTTTGGTAATCAGTTCGTAGGTATTCAGCATTATTTTCTGTGTGTCGCCTCTTTCAAGGAAAAAGAAGTCCTTGCTCCTGTTTCCCGTAATCAGGGCTTCCCCGTTATTAATCCTGTGGGCATTAATGACAATATCTCCGGAGCCTTCCTGACGATAAATGGTTTCTAAGGCTGTGACATGGAATTGTCCGCATTCAATAAGATCCCGTAACACCTGTCCCGGTCCAACGCTGGGCAACTGATTGGCATCTCCCACAAGTATGAGTCTTGTTCCCGGAGCAAGTGCCTTAAGAAGTGCTCTGAAGATGAACACATCCACCATCGACATTTCATCAACTATGACAGCATCCACATCCAAAGGGTTTTCGTCATTTCGTTCAAAGGTTGCAGTATTTCTATCGCCTTCCGGGGAACCTGACAGTTCCAAAAGTCGATGAATGGTTTTCGCCTCATAGCCGGTTGTTTCTGTCATTCTTTTCGCTGCACGTCCTGTGGGCGCCGCCAGCGCCACGTCCAGATCTTCAAGTTCAAAATAGTCAAGAATGGCTTTAATGGTTGTTGTCTTTCCGGTACCCGGTCCGCCTGTGATAATGGAAACACCGCAGCTTACTGCATTAAAAACAGCCTTTGCCTGCAAAGGATCAAGCTTCATTCCCTCCCGCTTTGCAATCATTTCCATGCGAAGATTAATATCCTTCTCGTTAACCACACCGCTTCCGACAAAATCGACGGAAACATTTCTAAGCATTCCCGCAACAGACTGTTCCGCGTAATAATTCGAGGGTGAATACACCTCATCTCCACGGACCATAAGTTTCCTGTCCATAATCAGATTTGATATTTCAGGCTCAATCTGCTCCATTGGTACGTCCAAAAGAATTGATGCCTCCCTGAGCAGAATATCCTTAGGCAGATACATATGCCCCGATCCCACCGCCAGAGAAAGCGTGTATAGAATTCCGCTGTTAATCCGGTAAACGCTGTTACCCTTAATACCCACCATTGCAGAAATCCCATCTGCGGTCTTAAAGCCCACACCCGGAATATCCTCGGCAAGCTTATAGGGATTTTCCTTTATTACCGAATAAATTCTGTCTCCGTAAAAAGAATAAATCTTTATGGCAAGCGCATTTCCGATGCCATAATCACCCAGAAAAACCATTGCCTCTCTGAAGCCGCGCTTTTCAAGCATCATAATACCTATTTCCTGGGCCTTTCTGATGCTGATACCCTTAATGCGTTCTAACAGTTCAGGCTGTTCCTCCATTACTCTGAAGGTTTCAGACCCAAACTCTGCGTATATTCTTCTTGCTAAGGTTTCTCCGATTCCTTTAATGATTCCGGAGCTTAAATATCTGATTATTGATATTTCATCCGTAGGCGCCACTTCTTCGAAAGAAGAAACAGAAAACTGTCTGTCATACACCGGATGAACCGTCCATTCACCGGAAACCTGAAGCATCTGCCCCTCATCCACTCCCGGCATCAGTCCTACGATGGTTTCCTCGTTTTCCTCAACAACAAAACTCATTACTGAGTATCCGTTGGAAGGATTTCTATATCTGATTGAAGAGACATATCCCTTAAGTGTTTCCATCTATTCCCCTCTAACAAAAATAGCCACCCGTTCGGTG
>JAZUEO010000148.1:0-2023 GCA_045640205.1 Candidatus Coprenecus sp.
AACACATTGTTGAACTTGTCATTGTAATTACCGCTCAAATACATTCCGGGACGGAAGGCATAATGACTCACGAATTCGTGACCTATTCCTGCATCCACCTTGGACACCACTGCATCCCGTCCGAATGGCTGCAGCCGGACAAAAATTCTGTTTTCAAGAGAAAACGTCCTTGTCGAGTCCGAGGATGAAGTGGGATTAATGAAGAAACTGTTATTGTACATCTCCCTGGCCGCTTGTTCCGAAGAAGATATTTCGTCAGTATAGAGCCTGTAAAAACGCGATATTTCACCGATATGTCCGAAAGTAATCATAGAACCGTCATCACGGCTCAGTTTCCCTGCACTTCCAGCGACGGCTGAGGAATCTGATGCAGCATCACTTGAAGACGCGTCCAGTTCCGGACCGCCACCCTCTTTCAGTCCTGCCGCCACCATCAGAGAATCCCTCCGAAGTCCCAAGGAATCGGCTGCACAGGCCAGAGAATCTGCAAGAAAGCGTTCCAGTTCCACCTTTGCGGCCCTGATTTCTTTCCTCCTCTGGAAAAATGCTTTCACATCCCTGAATGCCAGAGAATAATGATGATGCAGGAAGAATGTATTTCGAGAATACGCATTATGCGCTTTTTTCATTTTGACAGCGACCGCCTTCGCCTCGATGACAGTATCCCTCACCTCCCAGGTATTTTCGACACCTCCGTTTTCATCCCTATATATGTTATTGTGGATGAAGCCCATATTGGCGACATAATGTTTTCCCAGATAATTTCCGGTAACGGCCAGAGTCTTGTTATGCGTTTCTTCATTCGTAAGAAGACCGTTTCCGCCATATGACTGCCAGAGGAATGCAAGATTCAGGGCTGGAGTGATGTTCTGTGTATGGAGAATTTTGACATTGGCCTCTTCCTTGTCCTTGAACGCGAACAATGTACCCCAATAGGCCAGTTCCGTGTAGGTGGACTTGACATTGTACATAGGCATCGTCTCGGGAAGATAGGTGGCATACAGCCAGGGTTCATACCCCTTGAATTTCGAAAACTCTGTTCTCTTGAACCAATTGGTCGATAACGCGGCACTTCCGGACATACCGAGATAAACCGCGTCTATATCTTTCTTGAAGACAGGATTCTCAGTGTACCAGTCATTGAAAGTGGAATCGTTCTTGACCAGTGTAATATTGTTCACCTTGGAATCGCTGTTCCATACCAGAATCCGTCTGTATGAAAGAGTATCTGGGAATGCTGATGTGAGCAGCACTCGTGGGGTAGCCATAATTATGCTGTCGCGGGCGTGTTTGATACTGTCGCGCTTCATCTGTCGAAGTTCCCTCTCCGTATAAGTCTTTATGAAAGTGGAGTCCTCCAACGCCAGAGAATCCGCCAACGCCAAGGTATCTGCCAACGCCAAAGTATCTGTCAACGCCAGAGAATCCGCCATCGCCAAAGTATCTGTCACCTCCAGAGAGTCCGCGACCGCAGTCAAGGAATCTATGGCACTGCCCGCAGTATCCTTAATGCCGACTGAGTCAATAGCCGCGTTCTGATTCTGTCCCCTGCTGGAAAAGGCAATGGACGTGGAGGCCATTCCTCCGGAAAGAGCCGCCATAAAGACCGAAACTGCCGTCAATATTTGAACCGCAATACGCATTTTTCAAGTAAATTTTCAAAGGAACTGATTTTTCACCATTTGTCAAAATTTTTTTCACAATACTATGCCGGACTGCTTTGAAGCGAAATCAAAAATCCTGACTACCTTTGTCATTCACGAAAAGCATAAGCACACGGGAAAGAATAATGAAAATATTCACAGACAATATCAGTCGAATCCTCTACTCCACCGATGCATCCGCCTATAAGGAAATGCCTTATGGAGTATGTTACCCCGAAAACGAGAACGATATCATAGAACTGATAGGAACAGCTCGAAAGCTGCACACCAGCATAATACCCCGCACGGCAGGCACTTCCATAGCCGGACAGGTAGTCGGCCAAGGTATCGTGGCCGACGTTAAGTCGGAGGCCAAGCGG
>JAZUEO010000149.1:0-5785 GCA_045640205.1 Candidatus Coprenecus sp.
TAACAAACCCGCCGGCACACGCGCTCGCAAAAACGCCCTCAATCTCTACAAGATGATGAAGGATTTCAGAAAAGCTTCCGTTGAAGCCGCCAAATAAATTTGGTAACGGAATTTATTCAGCCGACCTGTACAAGGTCGGTTTTTTTTTATATATTTGCAGCCCCGTAAAAAGCGCCTTGCTTTTTGGTGCAATGGGGTTCGGCATACACCGAACTGAGTAACACATTTTAAAAAACACACAATGAAAGAATTAGTAATCAAAGCCACCAGAAGAACTGTCGGAAAGAAATCTGACATCAAGAATCTCAGAAAAGCAGGTCTGGTACCCTGTAATCTCTATGGAAACGGAACCAAGAATGAAATTTTTACTGTTTCAGCCAAGGATCTCAAAGCCATTACACATACTCCTTATAGCTACATCATCAACATTGACCTCGAAGGAGAAAACCATCTGGCTATAGTCCACGAGCTTCAGTTCCACCCGGTATATGACAATTGCCTCCACGTGGATTTCCTCGCAGTTGATGACAAAAAACCTATCGTTATCGATGTTCCTCTCGCCATCACCGGTAATGCAGAAGGAGTAAAGGCTGGTGGTAAGTTTTTCCAGGAAGTTCGCAAGATTCGCATTTCAGCCCTTCTGGCAAACCTTCCCGATGAACTTCCCGTTGATATCACGTCACTGCAGATTGGCAAGAGAATCACTGCCGGTGACCTGAACTTCGAGAATATTCAAATCGTATCGCCAAAGAGCACCATCATCTGCGCTGTCAAGGCTACGCGCCAGTCAACCGATGCTCCTGCAGCAGAAGAAGAAGCAGCACCAGCCGCTGAATAATGAACTATCTGGTCGTCGGTCTCGGTAATATAGGTTTCGAGTACATCGACACCCGACATAACATTGGATTTTCTACATTGGATGCCTGGGCTCAGGCATCCAATGTATTTTTTTCCACTATGAGATATGGAGATGTAGCGGAAATCCGAATGAAAGGACACTGCATCACACTTCTCAAACCTTCAACCTATATGAATCTCAGCGGGAAGGCTGTCAACTACTGGGTTCAGAAACTCAAACTGCCTCTCTCCAACCTTCTCGTAATTTCAGATGATATGGCCCTTCCCCTCGGCACCCTTCGTCTGAAAAAGCAAGGCAGTTCCGGTGGACACAATGGATTGCAGAACATTTCCGATATGCTTGGCACACAACAATGGGCCAGACTCCGCATCGGAATCGGCAGTCACTTCGGTTTCGGCACCCAGATCGATTTTGTCCTCGGGAAATGGACAGATGAAGAAAAACCCGAAATAGACGAAGCTATTCCCCGAGCCATCGAAGGAATCAAAGCATTCATCACCATAGGTCCCGACCGGGCGATGAATACCATCAATACCAAACCGAAACCGCTGTCTCCCATAAATTCGGAAACAGCGGAACAGTTGGAGACAATCCTAATCTAAAGTTCTTCCAGCAAACGGTCCAGGTCACGACGTTCTTTCTTGGTGGGTCGTCCCGTTCCCCGGTCCCGGCGAACGAAAATCGTTTCAAACGGTACATTGAGTTTGTCCAATTCTTCCTGAGGTGTAATATCTTCGGCATACAGTGGGACATTTTTGGCCCCCTGCCTGTTGCCTACCGGCAAAATAACACGCCACTGATAATGGACGCTCCCCTTTCGCACTGACACCATATCGCCCTCCTTGATTTCCTTGGAAGCTTTCACGCTCTGACCGTTCACATTCACGTGTCCGTTACGACACGCTTCCGTAGCCTCAGTACGAGTTTTGTACACCCTTATTGCCCAGAGAAATTTGTCAATTCTCTCCATCTGCAATATCTCCCGTATAACTGTCAGTTTCCAGGGGACGACGTACAAACATTTCCAGAACACTTGTTCCCTTCTCATCTGCACGCAGGACAAAATCCTTCATACCTGCCGGTATCAACATCCATTCGCCTTTGGCGATACAGCATCCTCCGACATCGTGCAAATCATTCACCGCCGAGGCCCTGCCCTCCACGCAATAATAAATTATGAAACTCTCATAACTCTCCGTATGAATTTTCAGGGAATCGTCAAGATTGAGAAGGTTCACAGTAAAATACCGATTGTCAGCAAGTTGCGACACACCGCTCTGTGCGGGGACATAATACTTCGCCTCATCATATTTTTTATAATTGATGCAGTCGAAAGCAAGGTCAAGATGCATTTCACGGGCAGTTTCAGGATTGTGTTCACGTCCCCAGTCATAAATTCTGTAGGTAGCGTCAGAAAGTTCCTGAACTTCAGCGATTACAAGTCCGCCACCTGCACAGTGGACGATTCCTGACTCGATATAAAAGAAATCTCCCTTGTGAGGATGCATCACGTTCAGGACTTCTTCCAAAGTTTCATTCTGACATCTTTCATAAAATTCGTTCGGATCCACATCACGGTTAAAACCCATATAAACCACCGCATCCGGATCGGCATCAAGAATATACCATGCTTCGGTCTTGCCATTGCAGTTATGACGGTCGAAAGCCGTTTCATCATCCGGATGTACTTGAACCGACAGGCGGTCCTGAATGTTAAGAAGTTTGATAAGGAGCGGGAATTCGTTTCCGAAACGTTTGAAATGATCATCTCCCACGATGTCATCCATATAAGTCTCGATGATATCATAGAGACGATTGCCTTTCAGAAAACCGTTAGACACTACCGAACTATCATCTGCGAAACCGGCTATTTCCCAGCTTTCACCTATAAGTTTTTCCGAATCAAAAGCTTTGTTGAAGTCCTTGACCAGACTATGTCCTCCCCAGACTTTTTCTTTTCCTTCGGGAATGAATTTGAGAGGATAAAGTTCGTTTTTGTTATCAGGCTTGTTCATTTTCAATGACATTATTAGTTCTATGAGTAAGGAATCTGTTGAGCAGCAGTAGATTTGCTATGACAAAAAGTGCCGCTGACAAAGCTACCGCCAGCCAATACAAGTCCATCGATGCGAAAAAATCACTCATACGTTCAGTCTCTTTGAAAGCAGGCACAAGATGACTCAGCACCACGATGGAACCATTATTGATAAAATGCAGAAAAATGGTCGCTTTCAGGGAACGGGTCCTGTAATAAATCCAGCCATACCAGGCTCCGAGAAGAAAAGCGGCTATCCCCTGCCAGGGATTGAGATGCATCACGGCAAAGATGACGGCTGACCACAGAATAGCCGGCCAGGGACTTTTATAGTGAAAGAGGAGACCGCGACAGATGATTCCACGGCAGAAGAATTCCTCCAACACGGGTGCGAGTACGGCTACAGTAACGAATGTCCAGAAGAAATCACCATCCGCCGTTATTTTTTCCATCAGTTGAACGAACCATTCCGGTGCCGGCATCCAAATGTTGAACGGATCTTCAGCCAGCATTATGGCATAAGCTGAAACCGTTATGGTAAAGAAAAACAAAAGCGGATGGAGCCTACCGAAAGACGGCTCTTCTATTTTCACGGAAGGAACTACGCCTGTGACATCATTTTCTCTTGAACAGTTTCTGCCGGCTATCCATATATAAATGAAAGGCAGGGCAAATGCCAATACATACGGAACGGTCAAGTTAAGCCAGGTTACATCAGGGTATTTGTAAGCAAAAGGCATTAATATAAATCCGGCCAACAATTGACCTGCGATTGAAAGAAGAAGAATTATCCAACTCTGTCCCAACGTGGGAAGAAAAAACTTCAAGTACTTCATCAAATTTAAAATTTTCGCAAATATAATCAAGAGTATGGAAAATCATTAACTTTGCATTATGCAGATGTCTGAAAAATTAAACCGCTTCCGTAACACACTACGCAGCACCAGGGGACTCCGATTATTCACCAACAAATATGTGGTGGTTACCATTGTTTTTCTGGTAATTTACATCTTTGATCATAACGGGATAGTGACTTTATGGAAAAATAACCGCGAAATAGAGCGACAAAGAGCCACCATAGAACAGTATAGGAAAGACATCGCCTCGATAGAAGCCAGAATGAAATCCCTCACCTCGAACAAGGATTCCATCGAGGCTTTCGCCAGAGAGGAATACTATTATCATAAAGATAAGGAAGACGTTTTTATCGTCGAATAATTCACACTATTCTTCCTGCATCTGATTGACGATTCCGAATGGAACGTGGACGGCAGGTATATTGTCAAGGTCAGTGAGATGGCTCACCTGGTCATCGAAGAAAATGTGCGGACGCATAATTTTCAGAATACGGGCCTTTTCCATCCCCCCTAAAAAGAATATCTGGTCCACCGAAATATTCCATTCCTTCAAGGTAGTGAGAACCCTCTCGTGAGCAGGTGCGCTTCTGGCCGTGACAATGGCCGTCTGTAGAATTGGATGGTAATTATTGTCCTCCGCAGCTTTGGCACGTTCCATCTGTTGGAATGTCGAAATACGCTTGAGAAGCTGCTCCAGCGGGCCATTGCTCAAAGGAATCGAGGCGAAACGCTTTTCGTGTTGCAAGAAGTGTGAAAGGCCGTCACGCTGAAACAATTTTTCCGATGCATCATCGGCCAGAACACTGTCAAAGTCAAAAGCCAGACGGAACTCCATATCCGATTCATCATCAGATATGGTTCTGTTCATAACTGTACCGGCAGCATACCCTGCTTTCAATGCTGCAGTTGTATCAGCCGCATCCGATGTAAGGAAAAGCGTGGAGTTATATGCAGGAAGATATTGGAAATTCGGTTTTCCGGAAGTAAACACAAAACGTGTGATATCAAGTCCCCATTTCTGAATGGAACGAAGCGCCCTGTTTCCGGCATCAGGACTATTCCTGGAAAAAAGAACCACTTCCACCGGTTTATCTTCAGGAAAAGTATCATTGAGAGAAAGAAGACGTTTTATGAAGGGATAAGCGACACCGCGGTTCAAAGTATTGTCAATGTTCTCCTCCTGATATTTCTTATAGGCTTCCACCCCTTCATTCTTGAAAACATTGTCACTCTCCACCATATCGAACAGTGCGCTCGACGTGACACAAACAACAAACTTTTCGTCTATAGGATACTTCATCGCAGGAATTATTCTTTTCCGTCGAAATTTCCTCTCAGGGCATTATAGGATTCTATTGCCTTCCCCAGAATCATAACTGCTCTTCTTAAATCCTCTTTGCAGAGTACGTATGCCAGCCGCACCTGATCCTTGCCAAGTTCAGGATCAGTATAGAACCCTGACGCAGGAGCCATCATTACGGTTTCACCCGTACATTTGACCTCGCGACCGCTGACACTGATTCTGGCAGGGGTGTTTTCGTCCCTATACTTGAATTCACTCAAACACCAGGCACAAAACTTCTCGGCATTATCTACAGGAAGTTTTGCTACCGTATAGAACGCCCCCATCGGAATGGGAGTATAGCATCCTGGTATACGGTTGACACCGTCGATGAGACATTTTCTCCTTTCAGTATATTCCTCATACATCTCGCGGCTGTATGACTCCGTCCCTTCTATGGAAGCCTCGGCCACAATCTGCCCGATAAGGGGTGGGCTCAGACGCGCCTGACAGAATTTCATTACGGTCTTACGCACCTCTTCATTCTTGGTGATAAGGGCTCCTATGCGGATTCCACACTCACTGTAGCGTTTTGATACGCTGTCAACAAGAACCACATTCCGTTCTATTCCCTCCAGATGCATAGCCGAGATATATGGAGAACCGGTATAAATGAACTCACGATAAACCTCGTCTGAAAAGAGATACAGATTGTATTTCTTCACAAGATCCCGTATCTGGTTCATCTCCTT
>JAZUEO010000150.1:0-3487 GCA_045640205.1 Candidatus Coprenecus sp.
CGAACTTGACAAGGTCTGAACGGGTAAAGAGTTCCTCGAGTTCCGCAAACTCTTCGGCGCTTACATCCTCTTTCTTCAAATCTGCAAGCATTTCCGCCGAAGTGGCCTCGATGGCCGTCACGTCAAACCTGCTTTCGATATAGAGTCTCAGAGCATCCGTCACCTCGGTATAGAACTGCTTCTGACGATTTTTCTGCCACAATTCCTCTTCCCGTATCTTATCCAGAGTCCGCAAAGCCACGATATGGGGAGGGTCCTGAACGACAGTATGCCCCATAAGCGTAAGGCCGGCCTTTTTTCTCCTGATTATCACTACCACAGCCACCGTCAGCGCTGCCAGAGCCAAGGCGGCAAGCACCCACTTGGCCACTTCCCAGAATGTTACGGGATATCCGAACTGAGCTTTGATGTCTGCGAATCTGGGACTTTCATCCCCCTCCTCTCTTTCGGGAGACATAAAGGTAGCGGTATCCACCGCAATGGTTTCCACTACGACCGCTTTCCCATCTACGTGAAGGGTATCCACCTCCTCATCACCCCGATAAAAGTAAAACACCCTGTCGGGCAGCATATAAGCGCCGCTGTCAAATGAAGTAAGGATGGCGCTTGCCTCTATTTCGGCAAACTTCTTCCTCAAGGACAATGTATCTATCGTAAAATGACGGATGACCTCCACACCCGGCACCACCGGGTTCGCCAGAGAATCGAAATCCACGGTCAAATCGCGGGGCACGTTGAACTGTGCCTTCCAGACGATA
Organism: Candidatus Coprenecus sp.; assembly: GCA_045640205.1. GTDB lineage: Bacteria > Bacteroidota > Bacteroidia > Bacteroidales > UBA932 > Minthomonas. Next base: position 759 of record JAZUEO010000150.1, read on the forward strand.
TGGTCACCTATGAGGACCGTATCCTTCGAAAGGGTATTGGAAACCAATTCCTGCCCGCAAAGAGGGGGCAAGGCTGTCAGAATTGCCGTAAGGCATATATAAAATTTCTTTCTCATTCCGATTACGCTCTGCTCTTGAACAATGCCACGAGGCTTTTCACATAATCCTGATTCGTTCCGACACTGACCGAATCCACCTTGTATTTTCTAAGGAGAGTCTGCATCCCGTCGAAAAATTCTGTCGTGTACCGTTCGTATGATGTCCGTACGGCCCTGCTTGACGTATCCACCCAGAATGAAGCGCCGTTTTCGTTATCCCTGACCCTGATGAGCCCCACGTCCGGAAGCGAGCGCTCACGCTCATCGAAAATATTGATGACGGAAATTTCGTGACGGCTCACGGCGATTTTGAGAGCATCCTCGTATGCCGGATGACCTTCGGCATCGGTATCCATCATATCGGACAGGACAAATGCCGTGCATCTCTTCTTCATCGCATTGGCCAGAAATCTGAGGGCTTCGGAAATGTCTGTACCCCTATGTTCGGGTTCGAACTCCAGAATCTCGTGAATAATGCGGAGCAGATGGGTACGTCCCTTCTTGGGAGGAATGAACTGCTCCACGCGGTCACTGAAGAAAAGGGCCCCGACCTTGTCATTGTTGATGGAAGCGGAGAATGACAGAACGGCAGCGATTTCCGCCGCAAGTTCCCGCTTGCTCCTGCTCCTGGTACCGAACATTCTGGAAGCGCTCACGTCGATGAGCAGCATCACCACCAGTTCACGTTCCTCCTCGAAAACTTTGACATAAGGAGAACGGAGGCGGGCGGTAACATTCCAGTCCATATTCCTCACGTCATCCCCGTACTGATATTCGCGAACCTCGCTGAAGGCCATACCCCTCCCCTTGAACGCCGAATGATATTCACCGGCGAATATCTGATGGGAGAGAGAACGGGTCTTGATTTCTATCTTCCTGATTTTCTTCAGAAGTTCATTCCTGTCTTCCATCTGCTACGGAACCTCCACTGCATTGATGATATCGGTAATAATCTGCTCTGACGTTATATTTTCCGCTTCAGCCTCGTAAGTCAGTCCGATACGGTGACGGAGCACCTCGTAACATACCGCACGCACATCCTCGGGAATGACATAACCTCTTCTCTTTATGAAAGCATAAGCCTTGGAAGCCATAGCCAGAGAGATGGAGGCACGGGGAGATGCGCCATATGAAATCATATCCTTCAGTTTGCCGAGCTGGTAGGCCTCCGGGGTACGGGTGGCATAAACGATATCCACGATATACTTTTCTATCTTCTCATCCATATAGACCTCACGCACCACTTCTCGGGCACGCTTGATATCCTCAGGCTGAAGCACAGCATTGGCCTTGGGAAATGTTCCCCCGTTATTCATACGGATAATCAGTTTTTCTTCCTCCTTCTTGGGATAGGTAACCACCACCTTAAGCATAAAACGGTCCACCTGCGCTTCGGGAAGAGGATATGTTCCTTCCTGCTCGATGGGGTTCTGGGTAGCCATTACAAGGAAGGGTTCAGGAAGAGGGAAAGTCCGGTCACCGATGGTAACCTGTCTCTCCTGCATCGCTTCGAGAAGGGCTGACTGAACCTTGGCCGGTGAACGGTTGATTTCATCCGCCAGAATAAAGTTGGCGAAAACTGGTCCCTGCTTAATCTGGAACTGCTCGCTCTTCTGACTGTATATCATAGTTCCAAGCACATCAGCGGGAAGGAGGTCTGGCGTGAACTGAATCCTGTTGAACTTGGCATTGACGCTCTGCGCGAGAGTGTTGATGGCGAGAGTTTTGGCCAGACCCGGAACACCTTCGAGAAGTATGTGTCCATTGGCCAGCAGACCGATGAGAAGATTCTCCACCAGATGTTTCTGCCCGACGATAACCTTGTTCATTTCCATCGACAGAATGTCCACGAAGGCACTTTCCTTCTGAATGCGGTCGTTAAGTTCTTTAATGTTTACTGTATCCATTTCAGATTATGTTGAATAATTCGATTTAATCAAACTACAAACATACATATTTCGGGCCAAAAAGAAAAATGTTTGAATGCTTCCAGGCGGATGCAACGAATGGCCGTATTATTGCATCTATTAGGCAGAGTATGTTAATAACCCTGACCATAATCTATCTGATAGCGATTTACCGCAGACGAAGGAAAAACCCGTAACAGTTATACTACGGATTGTTTTTCCTTTTTCCATATTTTCTTAACCAACCTATTGAAAAAAAACTCCGACTGCATCACCCTGCGGTCGGAGTTCTTTTTCTATCAAGCGGAATCGGCATCAATATCCGAAAGCTTCTTCGAGGGAAATGATTTTCACAGGACCGATGCTTGACAGATATTTGGTGTCCAAATCCTTGATATCACCGAGGATGGCATAGGTATACTTGCGTCCCTTCACCCATTTCTGCTGTGTAGCTACCACATCCTTGAGCTCAAGAGACTGAACCTTTTCGAAAATCTGTCTGTCCGGAGATTCGGTCAAGCCCATTCGCCTGCAGTATGCATACTCGTCAAGCACGGCTGCTCCGTTGACGCGCTGGGTACGGAGACGTCCGATGAGCGCTTCTTTGGCGACCTTGAATGCGGCCTCTGACTGCGGCATTTCATTTATGATGTCATCGAAGGCCTCGATGGCTGTCTGCATCTTATCATTTTGTGTGGCGATGAACGCTAAATAGTAATAATCA
>JAZUEO010000151.1:0-6968 GCA_045640205.1 Candidatus Coprenecus sp.
AATGAAACGGGGCTCATCGGAATTGATACTTACTTCGCAAGTGGCGTCAACATCTCCCAAATCGAGAATCCATTCACCTGAAGGGTCATCGATTTCGATGGTTTTGGTATAGCGTATGCCACCTGAGAACCATCGCAGCGCACCTTGTTCCGTCCAGTCTCCCGCAGGCATTTTACCTCCTGAGCAGGAAATTCTGACCGGACTTTTGAAGAATGCAGTGCCGGGATATCCCGGCACCGGGGCGGCCAGCAGGGTTATGACGGAAATCCCTGGATTTCGCGGCATTCGTGCTGTCACGAAAGACCCTTTGCTGCTGAAGGCGGCAGGCTTTCCGTCCACCCACATCCCTGATACAGGGCCGGCTGTTTCGAATTCGATGGATTCCGCTCCGGGTGCTGTCTCGAACTGATATGCCCAATGTCCTCTTTCTTCCGCGTAAGGATCGAAGAGAAGATGAGCAGATTCATACCAGCGTGAACACACAATGTCCTGGTAGAGAACTTTTGGCTCAGTTCCAGGGACTCCTTCCGGAAGGAGAATGACCATGGACCTGTCACGCGAATCGATAGAACTGCTGTACATTCCGCTAAGGGTATAAGGAACTTTTTTGGTGTCTGAATATTTTACGTAGAGGGAATGCCAGCCTTTCTCAAGTGTAATCGTCGCCCCGGATGTACTTGTGTTGCCGTCAATCTCAATGAGGGAGGGTATTACACCCGTAGTGACGATGCTGTATTTATCCGTTTCGGGAGCGAATACTCCGGTCTTGAAATGCTGATCACCTCCCCGGTCCAGAATCAAAAAACCGGAATCAATCTTGCCTTTGAGTCCGTGGTATCCCTGACTGCCCGGACTGTCGAAGACACCGTACTGCCAAGACCATTCGTAGGGATGCCATATGCCGTTCTTTCCGTCGGATGTCAGCATATAGGGGGCGAATCCATATACGGACTCCGGGGATGCGCTCAGAATGGTTTCCAATGTGGAAAAATTCTTCGGTGCAGGACCGGGTATGAATGCGTGATGCATGGAACGGGCCTCCACACCTATTTTCTCAGCGGTGGCAGGAAGGCGGAAATCTCCCCATCTGTTGTCCATAGTGGGAAATATTTCCACATCCCAGTCCCCATTGACGGGAATTTCACATATCCCGGCCGCTGCTGAAGGTTTTTCCGTTTCATATGCCGGGGTACCCGGGGAAAACACTATGAGTTTCGATGTCCCTGTCTCTCCGTCGAAACGGATGCGTGTTCCTCTGGCATCGGCAGAAAGAACAGGGAGTTCGCTGACGCTGCCGTGCATGGCATCCCATAATTCAACCTTGCCCCGGCTGCGGAAAAACATAGTGTCTCCCTTGTTTATGTCCATAACCATATAGACGTCACGCTCGCCGACTTTTCTGTGGAGTACGTAACCTTCCCCTGTTCCGGGTACGAAATCGGGGGTGATACTGCCCCTGATATATTGCACCACGGTGTCATCATTCAGAATTTTCACGCCTTCGGGGCCTATCGCGGAACAAGGCTCCCCTATGGAAATGACAATACCTCCTGCGGCCTTGAATGCCTCTATGGCCGCAGCCGTTTCTTCGTGCATAGCGCGGACACCGGAAAGCACGAGAACCTTATAACTTTCGTCGGCCACTTGCAGTCTGCCGTCGGAGACGGATGCATTCTGGAGGGACTGGTAGTCTATGAAATCGAAATCCAAGCCGGCCTTGCTGAGTGTGGAGGCAGTCCTGAACATCGATTCGGGAGTGGCGTCGGGGTATGCCTGCATAGTCTCAGTGGCATATAGTACGGCTATATCGCATACGTGAGTGCCCTGACTGAGCACGAAGCACATACGTTCGGCATACTCCAACCATTTCTTCATATGAGGCCAGTACGGCATTCTGAAATGGAAACTTGGTGGAGCCCATTCCCACCATCCTCCGTGGGTGGAATAATACATTCCGTGCATACAGAGAAGGTTCCCTCCGCCTACGATGTGATGATCGAGCTGATGTGTGAGCAGGGCACCGTTGGCATCCCATCCCATACTGTGAAAAGCTTCCAGCCATGTGCGCGGACGCCGGTAGAGGTGCGAAACACTGCTGGATACCTTGGTTTGCAGGAAACTGCTGCCTCGCGCCGGGGCGTCATTCCCCGGAGCCGTGAACCAGCTGATGGCGCGGAAATAGTCCATATATTGCAGCGGCTCCAGGCCACGGCCGAGATTGTCGCATCCATAAATGAGACCTTTGGAAGCATTCCAGTCATAAACAGGCTTGAAATAGCGTTCTTCTGCGAGTTGGGTGACCACTTCCGCATAGTCCAGACGAGTCCTGATTATGAGCCCTGCGTTATCCTTCTCCACGTCCGGATTCTTGAAAAGCAGGTGGAGGAGGGGCACGATGTCATAACCCTTACGCTTCAGGAACTGCTCCGGCATATCTTCGCACCACGACTGAAGGGACAGGTCATAGAAAAGTTCATCCTGGAAAAAGTAGTTCAAACCTTCGCGCCCGTGACTGTCACAGTGCTCTTCAAACGGATGGAACCAGCGTCTGACCATCGTTTCTCCTATCTTTGGATGGAGGTAGGGAGCCTCTTCCGTGTAGATTACATCGATATGGTCACCGTTTTTTTCACTCCATACTGTATGTTCGGGGAGGGGTGTATCTGTGTCTATGGTGGTCAGATGAAGTTTTCCCTGATAGGAGACCAATGCCTTGTCGGTGAGTACATCGTCCATAGCATCGTGATTGCCGGGCCAGAGAAACACATAGTCATCCATACCCAATCCTATGCCCTTGTCGGCGCACATTCCCGAAAATTCGTTCCAAATCTTCCACCATTGTTCGCTGAATGCACGCGGAACTCCGTAATCGGCCACTCCGCAAGAGCCGTAGCCGTTAGAATTCTCTATGGTGTCCACCTTGGCGTGCGTGTGGTTGTAACTGACGGAAAATCCGTCAGTCGATGCTTCTGACATCAGTTCAAGTTCGTATCTGAGCCTGTCGATGTCAAGACTGTCACCTTCCCACCAATAGAACGGAACATTGCCATAGCCCTTTGGGGGATTCCTGAATCCGGCTTTGATGTCGATGTTCCCCTCTCTTGGAGGATAGCCTTTGAATGCTTGTGGAACATTTTGAGCCGCAAGCGCGGAACACAATAGGACTGCGGTGCAGGCGGAATGGAAAAATTTCATTTCAAGTCAGTTTCTTACAGTCCTAATCTGCAAGTATTGAAAACTCGGCGATGTCTCCTTTCGGGTTCCCATAGTTGAAGGAAGTGGGAACGAACTTCACTACACTGCCTTTGACGGGCGTCTTGAAAATGACCTCCTGAAGTATGGGATGGTTTATTATATTGTCAAACGGACCTTCAGCCACCTGTCGGCCATCTATGTACAGTTTATATGCCATAGCATAGTTGCAGGCATCTCTGCGCTGGTCGGGGGTGTAACGGAATCCGATTATGGAACGGGGTGTGTCGAGTCTTATGACGAGGGCTTCGCCTTTCTTGAGTGTGATGGTGCTGTTTTCGTCACCGTCGTAAATTTTGCCGATATTTCCGGTAGCCGGACATTCCACTGACATAGCGGACGATGGAACGACTTTGGAATCGTAGGGGCTGAATGCTTTCTCTTCTTCAGGCAGAGCTGGCGCGAGGAAAGCTTCGACAGTATTGATGCACAAAGGACCGCGTGCATCGATGATGCGGACTCTCCATTGACTGGCTTCTGCGGTTTCAAAACGGACGAGACGTTTGTATCCTATTGTGCTGAGTGTATCTACGGACTGGATGGGCGTCCAAGTGTTCCCGTCATAGTATTCTATATCGAATTTGATTACGCGTTGTCCGAGGGGAATGTATTCCTGCAGTTTGAAGCGGTTCAGTGCGGTCGGCTTCTTGAACGTGAATGTCAGAGTGCCGCTGGTGACACCGTCCGGAGTGGCCCAATAACTGTCCCAGTCGCCGTTGCTGACGTTTGAGGCTTTGAATGCACTGCCTCTGGTTACATCCGCCTTGACTCTGGCTGAAGCGAGCAGATTAGTCTTGAAATCGTTTCTGATGACCTCTGCTGCAGCGAGGACACGGGCGGAATCGATGGGATGGATACGTCCGGTGAGAGCCACCGGGAAATTCAAGATAAGATTGCTGTTATGTCCCACGCTCTCATAATAGATATCGACAAGCTTGCTGACACTCTTGACCTGATGGTCTTCACGTGGATGGTAGAACCAGCCGGGACGGACTGAAACATCCACCTCGGCTCCGAGCCATTTCATTTCTTCGGGATTTCCCCACTGACTGCCGGCATAACGCATATTTTTAGCTATTTCGGTGTCATAAATGCTCCATTGGGTGGCTCCGGCCCATCCCGATTCATTGCCTATCCAGCGGATGTCGGGTACAGTACCTCCGAAAATCATGGCACTGGGGTGTTTTTCCTTAATGATTTCGCGGCATTTCTCGTAATTGTAGTATTCTCTGGCGTTTATGGAACGCTTCTCGCGGGCACCGCCGTAATATCCATTACCGCCGTTGGCTCCATCGAACCAAAATTCGAAGAGGGGACCGTAATTGGAGACAAGTTCCTGCATTTGTTTGTGATAGACATTGTTGACGTATTCGGGATAAGCGTAATTCGCGTTATTTCTGTCCCAAGGAGATAGATATGTGCCGAATTTCAGACCGGCTTTCGCACAGGCTTCGCTCAGTTCCTTGACAACGTCGCCCTTGCCGTCCTTGTAAGGAGAGTGGCTGATGTTGTAATCAGTGGCCTTGGTGGGCCACAGGCAGAAGCCGTCGTGGTGCTTGGCGGTCAGAACTACGCCTTTTAGGCCTGCCCGTTTGATGATATCCACCCACTGCTCACAGTTCAGGTCTTCCGGGTCAAAGGTCGAAGTCGGTGTGTCGCCGAAGCCCCATTCGAGGTCATTGAAAGTATTCAGCCCGAAATGGATGAAGGCATAGTTTTCTGTCTTGTGCCACTCGATTTGCTCCGGGGTGGGAACAGGAAGAACAGGTTCCGGAGGAGTGGAGGTTCCGCAGGATGCAGTAAACATTACTGCCGTGGAAATGCTGAAGATGATGTTTGTTCTCATACCTTGATGCTTGTTATAGTATTCTTATGACCAAAAGTAAGCATTTTTTCGTTAAATTCCTATATATTTGCAAATAATAACAGTATTGCGGATTATGAAAATGAAATTTATTTTTATCGTGCTTGCGGCATTTGTCTGTTCGATTTCATTTCAGGCGTCGGCTGCGACGAAAAATATCGTGGCGGATTTCAAGACTTTGGTTGAGAAAGTGGAGAAAAACGGCAGTGAATTTACCGAACAACAGTGGAATAGGGCCAATGATGATTTTTCCTCCCTGGTGGAGAAATTCAAAAAAAATAAAGAGAAGTTTACAAACGAGGAACGCAGTCAGATACACGATTATATAGGACGTTATAAGGCCGCTGTTATGAATTGTGATTTCGAAAGCATCAAAAACGGTGCGGTAGAAGTTTATAACACAGTAGCGGATGCAGCGTCAGAAGCATTTCAGGAAACGAAATCTTTTATCAAGGGTGTATTTTCCAAGAAGAAAGGGAAAAAGGAGGGAGAATGAACCTTGGAGTATTCGAGACTCTTGGAATCGGTGTTCTGGCACTGCTGCTGGGGCGTTATCTGAACGGGAAAATAGCCTTTTTCCGGGAAATCTGCATTCCTGATCCGGTTACCGGAGGATTTGTCATATCGCTGCTGGCTCTGATAATTCATCATTTCGGAGGGCTTGATATCGTTTTTGACAATACGCTGAAGGATATATGTATGCTCCTGTTTTTTACTACGGCAGGATTTCAATGTGATTTCAAAGTACTCAAGTATGGCGGGCGGGCATTGGTGATAATTGTCCTTCTGCTTATTGTACTGATTGTATTCCAGAACCTGACGGGTGTAGGTCTTTCCAAGCTGATGGGGCTGAACCCTCTTCTGGGACTGGCTGCCGGCTCTATCACTATGACTGGAGGGCACGGTACGGCCGGTGGTTTCTCCGCCCTTTTGGAAAGTATGGGACTTGCCGGAGCCGCTCCCATTACGATGGCGGCTGCCACTTTCGGGCTTATTTCAGGTTCGATTATGGGAGGACCATTGGGTAAGAGTCTGATAGCGAAATATCATTTGAAGTGCGGGGAGTCTTCAGAAGATTCCTTATCAGTAACGGATTCGGATGGTGGCGGGGGTGGTAACAAACGCATGGCCGCTGTCTGTGCGATTTCTCTGGCTGCTGCTGGAGGTTCATTGCTCAGCAGATTGATAGCTCTTGCCGGAATTACCGTACCAACCTATTTCGGTGCGCTCATAATGGCTCTCATTATCAGAAACATTTCTGAAGGATTCAAGACACTTCCCAAACTGCCTGTGTCGCATATCATTTCGATAGGGTATAACTGTCTGACTCTGTTCCTTGGGATGGCATTGGCCTCACTCAGACTGTGGGAACTGGCGGAACTGGCACTGCCGCTTATGGTTATTCTCAGTGCTCAGGTATTATTGATGTATCTTTTCGCACGCTTCCTCGCATTTCCTCTTATGGGTAAAAATTATGATGCGGCGGTTCTGACAGGCGGTTTTTGCGGATTTGGTTTGGGTGCCACCCCGAATGCTATGGCCAATATGAATGCCATCAGCGGCAAATATGGGTATTCTCCGCTTCCTTTCATCGTCGTTCCGATAGTAGGAGCTGCTTTTACAGATATCATCAATGTATCCGTAATAAGCATTTTTCTGAATATCCTATCGTAATGATGATGCCACTTGAGCGGTCCCTTTATAGCAGTTTCGCTGAAATGTGTTATCTTCGCAAGATTATCAAAAAATATCATATATGAAGAAATATTTAGTGTCCATACTTTCAGTACTGGCACTTGCATGCGCCACAGTTTTTATGGCAGGATGCAGCACCGACAAGTGCGAGTCCAAG
>JAZUEO010000152.1:0-5335 GCA_045640205.1 Candidatus Coprenecus sp.
TGTTGCAAACTTCACCGTTAAGGACGATGTGACAGTGCGAAACGAGCTGACGGGCGGCTGCACGTGAAGGAGCGATACCCATACGATAAACCAGATTGTCCAGTCTGGATTCAAGGAGGAGAATCAGGTTTTCAACGGTAGTGCGGCCATTCTTCATCTTTCTTGCCTTTCCGTACAGATTACGGAACTGTCTTTCAAGAACGCCATAAGTATATTTCACCTTCTGTTTTTCACGGAGCTGTGTACCGTATTCAGAAGTCTTCTTGCGCTTCTTGGCCTGCCCGTGCTGTCCGGGAGGATAATTTCTTTTTTCGAAGTATTTGTCAGCACCGTAAATGGGTTCACCAAACTTACGTGCTATCTTAGTGGTAGGTCCAGTATATCTTGCCATATCATTATTCTGTTAATAGTTGAACAATTATACTCTACGGCGTCCCTTGGGACGGCATCCATTATGAGGAAGAGGTGTAACGTCGACTATCTCAGTTACATCGATTCCCATACCGGCAAGGGTACGGATGGCCGATTCGCGACCGGCACCGGGACCTTTGACGAATGCTTTAATCTTGCGGAGACCTAAATCATAAGCTATCTTACCGCAATCCTGGGCTGCAACCTGGGCTGCATACGGAGTATTCTTCTTAGAACCTCTGAAGCCCATTTTACCGGCTGATGACCAGCTGATGACCTGACCTTGAGAATTAGTCAAGGTTACGATCACGTTGTTGAATGTAGAAGAAATATGGGCTTCCCCATAGGCATCTACCTTTACAACTCTCTTTTTACTTGTTGTTCCTGTTTTCTTTGCCATAATCAAGCTAATTATTTAGTTGCTTTCTTCTTGTTCGCTACGGTCTTCTTTCTACCCTTACGTGTACGTGCATTGTTCTTGGTGCTCTGTCCGCGTACGGGAAGTCCGAGACGATGGCGGATTCCTCTGTAACATCCGATATCCATCAGACGTTTGATGTTCATCTGCACTTCGGAACGAAGTTCACCTTCGATCTTGTAGTGCTCAGCGATAGTGCTTCTGATAGCAGCGATCTGGCTGTCATTCCATTCGCTCACTTTGACGTTGACGTCAATTCCGCAAGCGGAAAGAATGCTTCTGGCAGAGCTGCGACCGATTCCGAAGATATAGGTAAGTCCTATTTCTCCTCTTTTGTTTTTGGGTAAGTCAACACCGGCTATACGTGCCATATTCTTATTGTACTTTTTTTAGTTTTTCGAATCAAATAAGTAATAAATGATTATCCCTGACGCATCTTGAATTTGGGATTCTTCTTGCAAATTACATAGAGACGACCTTTGCGTTTAACGATTTTGCAATCCTCGCTACGCTTTTTGATGGATGTTTTTACTTTCATATCTGTAATTTTTATTTGTATCTGAAAGAAATTCTTCCTTTGGTCAAATCGTAGGGAGACATCTCCACCCTCACTCTGTCACCCGGCAGGATACGAATGTAATGCAGACGCATCTTTCCTGAAATGTGAGCTATAATTACGTGACCACTGTCAAGCTCCACTCTGAACATAGCGTTCGACAGAGCCTCAATAATCGTACCTTCTTTCTCGATAGCAGTTTGTTTGGGCATATAGGATAATTGTTTCCTTAGATTTAATTATATGATTTCTTACCTTCGATGTAGTCATAATCGGTTAATACCTCAGTCCTGTCCTTGAGAATGACGACCGTTTTCTCGAAATGAGCCGAATATTTTCCGTCTGCGGTATGTATGGCCCATCCATTGTCATTAAGATAGATGTTCCTGACACCGAGATTAATCATCGGTTCGATACAAATGGTCATTCCTGCAAGAAGTTTCTTCCCCCGACCGGCATGCCCGTAATTGGGAACTTCTGGCGACTCATGCATATTTCTGCCGATGCCATGCCCCACCATTTCACGGACAGCGGAGTATCCGAAACTTTCTATGTAAGACTGTATGGCATTCCCCACGTCACCTATTCTGTTTCCGGCCACTGCCTTTTCTATGCCGCGTTCCAGGGATTCTTTGGTGACTCTGAGGAGATTCGAGGTCTCTTCGCTTACCTGTCCTACTGGGAAAGTATAAGCTGAGTCGCCATAATAACCCTTGAAAATAGTACCGCAGTCAACGGAAACGATATCCCCTTCCACGAGTCTGTAGTCCGACGGAAAACCGTGGACTACGACATCGTTTACAGAGAGACATAGGGTATAAGGGAAACCACCGTAACCGAGGAAGCCCGGAACCGCACCATGGTCGCGTATGAAAGTTTCAGCTAAGCGGTCAAGCTCCATTGTAGTCACACCGGGAGCGACCTTCTTTCCTACTTCGGCCAGAGTTTTCGATACCAGAATGGCGTTCTCTTTGAGAATCGCTATTTCTTCATCAGTTTTCAGTTTCACCATAATGACTTATATCTGCTAATTACATTCCGGCACGGCCCTTGAGTCGTCCGGTTTTCATCAGACCGTCATAGTGACGCATAAGCAGATGGGATTCTATCTGCTGTAGTGTATCCAGAACCACACCCACCAGAATCAACAGCGAAGTTCCACCATAGAAATGGGCGAACTGATTGTTGATTCCAAGAAGCATGGCAAAAGCCGGCAGTATGGCTACAATAGCCAGAAATACAGAGCCGGGGAGCGTAATGCGGGACATGATGGAATCTATATACTCGGCAGTTTTCTTACCGGGCTTGACACCGGGAACAAAACCTCCGTTTTTCTTCATTTCTTCGGCCATCATAGTGGGATTGACTGTTACAGCTGTATAGAAGTACGTGAACAGAACTACCAAAGTGGCGAAAATGAAGTTATACCAGAAACCTGTATAATCGCTCAAGGTCGCGGCCAATCCTCTGGAGGCATCAAAGCGGGCCAGAAGAAGAGGGAACATCATAAGTGCCTGTGCAAAAATGATAGGCATTACACCGGCAGCATTGACCTTAAGAGGAATGTACTGACGGACACCGCCATACTGCTTGTTTCCAATAACCCTCTTGGCATATTGTACGGGAACTTTTCTCTGTGCCTGCACAAGTGCGATGGTAGCTACGAAAACAAGGAAGAGTATGATGAGTTCCACGATGAGCATAAGGACTCCGCCTGCAGCACCGCTCCATTTCTGGGCAGCTTCAGCGAACAGGGCAAAAGGCAGACGTGCGATGATACCTATCATGATAATCAGAGAGATACCATTGCCGACTCCTCTGTCAGTTATACGCTCACCGAGCCACATTATGAACATGGTCCCCGCCATAAGAACTATGGTCGCGAAGATATTGTAACCGAATCCTGATACCAGAAATGCTGAAGCAGGAAGCTGCGCGTGAAGGTTGGTGATATACGCAGGACCCTGGAGCAGAAGTATCACGATGGTCAGATATCTGGTCCACTGGTTCATTTTTCTACGTCCGCTTTCACCTTCACGCTGCATCTTTTGGAAATATGGAACCATAACTCCGAGAAGCTGGATGACGATGGATGCGGAGATATAAGGCATAACGCCCAAAGCGAAGATTGATGCATTTCCGAATGCCCCGCCGGAAAACATATCCAACAGTCCGAGAAGACCGTCGGAAGCCTGACTTTTAAGATTGGCGAGAGCAGTAGGATCGATTCCGGGCACTACGACGTAACTTCCAAGACGATAAACCAGTACAAGAAGAAAGGTATAGGTGATTCTCTTGCGGAGGTCCTCAATCTTGAAGATATTTTTAATAGTATCGATTAAACGTCTCATAGTGAAGGGAATTAGAGAATTATCAATTTACCTCCGGCGGCTTCAATCTTAAGCTGTGCTGATTTTGAAAAAGCATTTGCCGATACTTCAAGAGCTGCTGTCAGTTCACCGTTTCCGAGAATCTTTACGAGGTCATTCTTGGAAGTGAAACCAGCTTCGATAAGAGTATCGGGAGTAATGACCGTCACATTGAATCTTTCACTGATAGTCTGAAGAGTAGATACGTTAACGGCCTTGTACTCAACTCTGGTGGGGTTTTTGAAGCCGAATTTCGGCATACGTCTCTGAATAGGCATCTGACCGCCTTCAAAACCGATTTTACGGCGGTAACCTGAACGTGACTTAGCACCGTTCATACCACGTGTTGACTGTCCGCCATGACCTGAACCTTCGCCTCTACCAACGCGTTTCTGTCTTCCGCGGGAACCTTCTGCAGGTGTCAAATTATTAAGTTTCATTTCGTACTCTCCTTATTAGTTTAATTCTTCAACTTTAACCAGATGGAGAACTTTTTCAAGCATTCCCTTGGTATCGGGAGTGAGTTCAAGTTCCACGCTCTGATGCATACGACGGATACCGAGGGAACGGAGATTATCCTTCTGCCTCTGGGTATATCCGTTTACGCTCTTAATCTGAGTGATTCTTACTTTTGCCATATCTGTTCCTCCTTAACCTTTAAATACTCTCTCCATCGGAATTCCGCGAACACCGGCTACAGTATAAGCATCCCTCATCTGACTAAGGGCAGCGATAGTGGCCTTTACCAGGTTATGAGGATTTGAAGAACCCTTTGATTTGGCGAGGATATCCGAAATACCTACTGATTCAAATACTGCACGCATAGCACCACCGGCCTTTACACCGGTACCGGGAGCGGCAGGTTTCATAAATACGCGGGCACCGCCGAACTTGGCTTCCTGTTCGTGGGGAATCGTTCTCTTGTTCAGAGGAACCTTAACAAGATTCTTCTTCGCATCTTCGATGCCTTTTGAGATCGCTGTGGTCACTTCATTGGCCTTGCCAAGTCCGTAACCTACGACACCTTTCTCATCTCCAACCACTACTATAGCAGCGAAGCTGAAATGGCGACCTCCCTTGGTAACTTTTGTAACTCTCTGAACGGCTACAAGTCTGTCCTTTAATTCGAGATCTGTTGTTTTTACTTTAATATCTGCCATAGTCTTAGAATTTTAATCCACCCTCACGAGCGGCGTCTGCCAAACTTTTAACTCTTCCGTGATAAAGATAACCTCCACGGTCGAAAGCCACTTCAGATATACCTTTTTCAATAGCGCGCTGAGCGGCGAGCTTGCCTACTAGAGCGGCGACTTGTACAGCGGTCTTGCCGGCAGACTCACTCTTGACTGATGCATCAAGGCTGGATGCGTGAACGAGAGTATTCCCGTTGACATCATCGATAACCTGAACATATATCTGTTTGTTGCTTCTGAAAATCGCAAACCTGGGTTTTTCAAGCGTACCGTTGATACTCTTGCGGATACGGTAGCGGATTCTCTGTCTTCTTTCTATTTTAGTTATTGCCATTTCCAATCCTCCTTAATTATTTAGCGCTGGCCGACTTACCGGCTTTACGACGAA
>JAZUEO010000153.1:0-3144 GCA_045640205.1 Candidatus Coprenecus sp.
AGGTCTCCCACAAGTTTCGTATAAACCGCACCCTTGAATGACCACTTGTGGTACTCAATCCATTTGTAATGTTCCGCGTCAGTCATCTTGCTGTAATCGGTATCACTGGACCTGAACAGAGAGTATGGAGGAGTAAGGGCAAGTGATACGGAAAAATCCGACCCTTGGCGGGGGAAAATCGCCTGGTCCGTCGAATTTCTGGCAAGGCTGACGGTATAACTCAAATTATGTGATTTCCCGGTCGAGAACAGGAAGTTATATCCCCAGTTCTGAAGACTGTAAGTCTGCCAGCTGAACTGATGTGAAAGCGTGAAATAATTGTCAGGCCATTTAAGACGGCTTCCGACACCTGCCGCGATACCATAGACACTGAACCACTGGTCGGGGTTCTGATAGTAATAGTAGGAATTGGTCTGCTTTGAGAAATAGCCTGAGATATTCAGAGATATGGGCTTCTTTCCGAAAAGCCACGGTTCAGAAAAATTGATGCTGGCATTCGAATAATAGGTACCGTTCGTCTGAAAACGGATTGACAGTACCTGACCGTCTCCGAGTGGAACCGGTTTCCACGCACCCTTGGTAAACATTCTTCTGATGGAGAAATTATTGAAACTGATGCCGACGGTCCCCACGAATGAATTGCCTCCCCAACCACCGGAAAGTTCGAACTGGCTGTTCGGTTTTTCCTGAACGTTATACGTGATGTCCACAGTATTGCTCGCCTGATTGGGAATGACTGAAAAACCTCTGCTGGGGTCACTTGCGACCTCGGGGTCAAAATGGCCCATAGATGCTATTTCGCGAATGGAACGTTCGAGATAGGACTGATTATACAGGTAGCCCGGTTTTGTGAAGACCTGACGGCGGACAACCCTCTCATTGGTAACGTTGTTCCCATTGATAATGATTTTATTGAAGGTAGCGGGCTTCCCTTCCACGACTCTCATTTCCACATCTACCGAGTCTCCCTCAATGGTTACCTCCACAGGCAGGACGTTGAAGAAAAGATACCCGCGGTCACGATACAGGGATGATACGTCCTGAAACTGTTTTTTCGGATCTCCGTTAAGTCGTTTGTTCATATTGACGACATCATATACGTCCCCTTTCTTGATGGTGAGAACCTGATTCAGGTACTCCGCCGGATAAACCGAGTTTCCGGTCCATGTGATGTTCCTGAAGTAATATTTCTTCCCTTCATCCAAAAGGAACTTGATACCCATCCGGTTCGGATGGATATAATAGATGGAATCCTTGATAAGACGTGCGTCACGATAACCGGCTTCGTTGAATGCGTCAATCATCGAACGCTTGTCATTCTCATAATCTTTTTCGTTGAACTTTTTCGATTTGAAGAAATTCATCAGACGCATATCCCTGGTTTTCTCCATGTACTTGATAATTTTTTTATCCTGTACATTCTCATTACCCACGAAATCGATGGTCTTGATTTTCACCTTGGGACCGCGCTTTATGTCAAAAGTCACCCGTATGGCATTCTTGACCAATGTATCCTTCTCCTGCAGAACATTCACTTCCGCATTGATGAACCCCTTCTCCTTATAATAATTCTTTATCGTGTTCACAGAAGACTTGAGGATGAAATCAGAAAGCTCGCTTCCGCGCCTGAGACTGAGTTTCTCCTTCAAGTCCGACTGCTCTGAATTCTTGATTCCACGATAGGTCCAGCGTGAGACACGCGGTCTTTCCGTCAGACGCAACACGAAATATGCAGTATCCCTGGCGGCAGACAAACTGTCTATCTCGAAAGATACGGAAGAAAAGAAACGCTGATTCCAGATTCTTTTGACAATGGACGACGCAACTTCACCCGGAATGGTGATTTCCTGTCCTACCTGAAGTCCGGTCAAAGACAATATTTGATTCTGATTCAAGTATTTAATTCCATCCAGCCTGATTCCTCCGACGACATAGGTCTTCGCCCGGGAATAATCCAC
Organism: Candidatus Coprenecus sp.; assembly: GCA_045640205.1. Lineage (GTDB taxonomy): Bacteria > Bacteroidota > Bacteroidia > Bacteroidales > UBA932 > Minthomonas. The sequence goes on from JAZUEO010000153.1 coordinate 1,959, forward strand.
TGTCACCGGCTCGGGAGATTTCACATCCTTCTCTTCCTGATTTTGTGCGGATACAAGTGTATTCGCGCAGAACATCAGAGAAATAAGCGGGATAAGAATTCTACTAAAACGCATATGCTGCATCGTGAATAATCAAAGTCGCAAATATAATAAAAATTATCACTCTCAAACTTGGACTCCGGTCTTTCCGAATCTTCTCTGCCTTCCGGCATAATCCTCCAGAGCTACCTTGAACTGCATTCTACGAAAATCAGGCCAAAGCGTGTCAGTAAAATAAAATTCGGTATAGGCACACTGCCACAGCATATAATTGCTTATCCTCTGCTCACCGCTGGTGCGAATCATCAGATCCGGGTCCGGAATTCCTGCCGTACTCAGGTATGAGGAGAATTTCTGTTCATCAAGACGGTCACAAGGACTTTCTGACTTGGTATATTTCTTCACCGCTTGCAGGATATCCCATTTCCCGCTGTAATTGAGCATCACTATCAGCGTAAGTCCAGAATTCCCGGAAGTTTCCTCTTCAGCCTCCCGGATATCCTCACACAGTTCAGGAGGAAGCTGTTCCCTGTTTCCGATAACGCGGAAACGGATATTGTTTTTCATAAAAACCGGCCTCTCATTAAGGACCGAACGTGCCATCAGGGCCATCAACCCGACAACTTCATCCTTAGGTCTGCCCCAGTTTTCGGTGGAAAAGGCATATAATGACAAATATTTTATACCGATTTCTGCGGCATATTCACAGCAGTCTCGGACACTTTCCACACCTTCGAAATGTCCTTCTATTCTTTTTTTTCCGTGGGCCTCGGCCCATCGGCCGTTACCATCCATAATGATAGTCACATGAACCGGGATACTGGTTTGCATAAAATATATAGCGTTATCTGTTCTCCTGAATGTTTCTCCGGTCTTCGCCCCAAAACAATTTTTCCTGAAGCGCACACAGAAAACCTGAATCCGTAAGGAAAGCGCACAGGGCTGAGAAAGAAGATTTACGCACCCTGATGACACTGCTGTTGGTAATTCTGAACTGTCGGTTGTCAATGGTAAAATCCGCACAGTTCTTTTTAGCTTCGATGCTGAGTTCCAGCACCGAATCGGCCGGTATAATCAAAGGCCTCACGTTCATATTGTGAGGAGCGATGGGAGTCACGGACAACACATTGGAACCGGGCATCACAAT
>JAZUEO010000154.1:0-3782 GCA_045640205.1 Candidatus Coprenecus sp.
CTGAATCATCATTCTGTCAGCGGTGGACAAGCCCATACGGTCTCCTATGCATTTGCCGTTATTGACCACATTGTAGTGGGTAAGCATCACACCCTTCGGGAAGCCTGTGGTTCCGGAGGTGTACTGCATATTGCAAACATCATCTGAACGCACTCCCGCAGCCATTCGCGCGATTATTTCGGGGGCTATTCTATCCTTCCGCTGCATTGCTTCCTCGAAGGTCAGGCAGCCTTTCTGCCTGAATCCCACAGTAATTACATTTCTCAAAAACGGTAGTCGTGTGCAATGAAGAGGTTCACCGACCTTATTCCTGCTTATTTCCGGGCAGAGTTCGTTGATTATTTTCCGATAATCGGAGTCAAGGCTACCCTCTATCATTATCAGCGTATGCGTATCTGACTGACGAAGGAGGTATTCCGCTTCGTGGGACTTGTAAGCGGTATTGACCGTAACCAGAACGGCTCCTATCTTCACAGTGGCCCAAAAACTGATATACCAGGCAGGAACATTGGTAGCCCATACGCTCACCTTGTTTCCGGGACGAACCCCGAGAGAGACAAGTGCTCTTGCGAAATCATCCACGTCATCCCTGAATTCAGAATAGGTACGGATATAATCGAGTGTAGTATAGCGGAAGCAATATTGGTCAGGGAACTCCTCGACCATACGGTCAAGCAGTTTAGGGAAGGTCAGGTCTATGAGGTCATATTTCTTCCAAACGAAGAAACCTGTGCCGTCATGATTCCGGTACAATTTGTCCTCACGCCTTTCCTCCGCCCTGCCGAAACGCCTCATATAGTTTACGAAATAAGGGAAAATGACATCACGGTCAGTCATATCGGCCATCCACTCAGGTTTCCATTCGAGCGAAATGAATCCCCCATAATCTATGGAAGAAAGCGAGCCCATCACTTCCGCAATGGGAAAACTTCCCTCACCTATTATGGTATATGCGCCACTATCATCGCTATCCCTCATATGGACATGTCTGACATAGGCACCGAGATTCTTGATGGATTCGAACGGACTCTCACCTTTGTCGCGGTACGGATGGTGCACGTCCCACAAGACAGCGAGGTAATCACTGGCGAAGTAATCCATCAGTTTCCTAAGAAGGCCGGTATCGGCAAAAACACCGCTGGTTTTGATAAGAACACTGACCCCCAGTGTGCGTGCGGACGGCAAAAGAAGGTCAAGATTACTCTTGACAGCCTCCATATTATCATCTTTTGCGAAGACACAGACATAAGGAGAGCCCATATCTGAAGCTATCTTCATAAGGGACAAGACCCCATCCAGCATTTCCTGAGATACAGTGGAAATATCATACGAACTGTCAAAGCAAGGTATTTCAAGGCGCTTGTTCCTGAGAATACGTAAAGTCTGCATCACAGAATACTTATGAAACGGACCACCCGTACCCACAAGTTCGTGGCCACAGAGGGCATTATAGACTTCTATACCGGAAAAACGCTGTTCAGTGGCACTGTCAAGAATTTCATTCCAGCCAAGATTCACCCATCCTCTTGTTGAAAACGAAAGTTTCAATCTTCTTCCTCCTCGTATGCTATTTTGTTAACTGCATTAAGATAAGCGAGGACACCTGATTCGACTATGTCCTTGGAAACGGCCCTTCCCGAATAGAGGCGGCCTTCCCAGCGCAAGCGGACGACAGTCTCACCCATCGCCTCACGCCCTTCTGTAACGGATCTGACCTGAAAGTCATCAAGTTCATAATGACGTCCGATAGCTTCATCTATGGCCAGAAACGCGGCATCGACGGGACCTTCTCCTACACAAACTTTTTCAGTGACTTCATCTCCCTTCCTCAAACGGATGTTGCAGGTCGGAGTGATAACATTGCCCGTGTTGATGACAAAACTTTCGAGTTTATAGGTGGGAGGAACCTGAAAAGCCGCGGATGCTACCATCGCATCAAGTTCCTTGGCGCCTACGACTTCATCTTTCGAAGTAATTCGCACGAAAGTATCGTAAACCCGTTCACTGTCATCCTCACCCAGATCATAACCAAGACGGCTGATAGCCTGCATAACAGATGACTTGTCATCGTGAACAGAAAGCCTTATTCCACCGTCTGTAGCAACTGCGGACACAGATGAGAACTTATTCCGGCCGAGTTCGCATAACTTGCTTATCTGAGCTGTGACATGGTCAAGCTCCGTAAGACGTACACCGCAGAAGGCTTGGCAGATGTTCTCCTTGGTATTCAGAATACGGGGAAAGCGTTTCAATGAGACAATATTGTCACCCAAAGCGGCCACCTTGACTTCGTCCGCTCCCGCACGAACAGCTGCAATAGCACAGGCATCAGCCATATAAAGGTCATTGGAGCACCATACACCCAGCCTGACGTTTTCAGAAACAGCAGCTCTGATTCCGGATACAAGAGCTTGAAACTCATCACCGAGCATATTTCCGGCGGCATCAGCGAGGCAGATGCTGCCTGCACCGTTCTCAACAGCGATACCGATGGCACTCATCAGAAAATCCATATCGGCACGGCCAAAGTCTTCTGCCACGAACTCCACATCAGGACAGAGCGCCGTACAGGCAGAGACGTTACGGGCTATAAGCTTGAGTATTCCATCAGGCTTCATATGACAGAAATATTCCATCTGAACAGTGCTCACCGGCACTGATACCTGCAGACGCGCTTTGTCCGCATCTTTCAGGGCATCGTGACATAGAGACGGATTTTCGGGGTCAAGAATATTGACCGGAACCGAAACTGTACATCCTCTTACAGCCGACGCGATGGACTTGACCAGAAAATAGTCATTCTTCCCATTCAGTATGTGAGGAGTTTCTATTACATCCACTCCGAGCGCTGCAAGCATCCTTGCCACCTCGATTTTGATTCTGAAAGGAAGCGCAGACGATGGATGCGGACCGACGGCACGCAAAGTAGTATCGTTGATGGATATCCTGCGTGTCATACCTCCGAGTTCATTCCGGCGCGGAGAGCCTTGGTATTGGCATCAAGCAAAGCCTGTTTCGATTTTGGAACTATCCCGGCAATGGCGGCGATTATTTCTTCTTCCGTAAAAAGGCCTGTTTCCTTTATGGCCTTTCCCAGAAGCACTATATTACCCAGACTGGCATTGCCGACAGTCTTTGCGGCCATTTCGGCAGCAGGGATATAATGCACGCTGATATCATTACGACTGCTCTTTTCATCCACCAGTGATGAGTCGACAAAAACACTGCCTCCGGGAACGGTTACCTTCCCGTATTTTTCGAAAGAAGGCTTGTTAAGAGCCAAAAGAACATCCGGTTTGGACACTATCGGTGAGCCTATGGGGGAATCACTTATCATAACACTGCAGTTAGCAGTGCCTCCACGCATTTCGGGACCGTATGACGGAAGCCACGATACCTCCAGACCTTTCATAAGACTCGCCACCGCGAGAACCTTGCCGGCGAAGAGGGTTCCCTGTCCGCCAAAACCTGCAATCAATATAGCTGTAGTTTTCATTTCTGTTCGTCCTTGTCTTTGAATACTCCCAAGGGATAATATGGAATCATAGCCTCATCGACCCACTTGTTGGCATCAGTGGGTTTCATCTTCCAATTGGTAGGGCAGGCTGCCACCACTTCCACGAATGAATAGCCCCTGCCTTCCATCTGGTTAAGTAAAGCCTTTTTGATGGCTTTTTCAGCCTTACGCACATTCTTCACATTATTGACGGCTACCCTTTCTATATAATATGGTGCTTCGAGCGTAGCGAGAAGTTCACATACCCTCACAGGATAACCTACCG
>JAZUEO010000155.1:0-2437 GCA_045640205.1 Candidatus Coprenecus sp.
GTTCCCGATAATAGTACCGGAAGAAATATCACTGTCACCCAGACTGGCTACACCAACAAGGGGGTCATCACAAAAACCACAATCGAGAGCAACAAGTCCTACACCACACCGACCTCTCTTTTCACTCGCGGAACACTCGGCACAGGAGAAACGGCCCACGACTACGTCCTCATAGCCGGTACCAGATGGGCGACACAGAACCTCGCCGTTTCAGCATCGGGCAAGGGCGATTGGAAACCGGACGGTTCATCGACCGTAAAAGTTCCCGGAACGGCTGATGAAAAGGTTCAAATCGGCGATTACTTCCAGTGGGGGGCGTATGAAGGTTACACTACAGAAGATAATTCTGATAAGGGTCTTCTCATCTACACAGCCTTCACAAATAATGGTTCAGACGGTTCTTTCACATGGAAAAAGGACGGTAGCGGCAATGATTATAAGTTCAATACTTCCAGCATTACTCCGTATTACAATAATAGCGGTTACCAGAAATATACGACAGATGATAAAATAGTAACCCTCGCACCATCCGATGATGTGGCCAGCATCCTCTGGTCGGGCACTTGGCGTATGCCTACATCGGCCGAGTGTCAAGCACTGTATGAAGCCACCTATTGGAAATGGGATGGCACGGACAAGGGATATTATATCTATGCCCCTCAGTCCGGAGATGCAGGAAAGGTTAATAACGGCACCGGCACTTATGTCAAGTCCAGCGCTTTGTTGTTCTTCCCCGCTGCGGGCTACGGCGATGGTACTACCCTCGACTTTGCGGGCTCCAATGGCCTCTATTGGTTAAGTTCACTCAGCTCGTCCGGTCCGGGCTACGCGTACAGCTTGCGCTTCTATTCGGGCACTGTCAATCCGCAGAAAAGCTACGGCTGTTACCGCGGCTACTCGGTGCGTCCCGTCTCAGATTAATAAAAACTCAAAAGCATTATCGCGGTCCCGGCGGGCTAAAGCCCTGTTGCTCGGGGCCGCAGGTATGTTATACCTGCTGTAAACCCCACTCGCGACCCCCGGGGGCGGCGCGTGATGACTTTGAAAATAAACAACTTTAATAAAACCAAGGTTCAGAAGTGACCCAGGAGGAAATCATCGAATTTGAGGAGACCAACACCGGCGTAATCCGGCTCTATCTCGAGGGACTGAAACGCACCCGTCAGCAGGGCTTTGCCGAAGGCGTCACGCAGCCCTGAAGACGGATGCTTTCAGGATACCTTCAACACGGCTGCTGGCAGAGGACTTCTGCCCGGTACGTACTTGTCGGCAGGTCTGAACTTATGAGCGCTTTCTAGATGGTTCTTGGTCAGTTTTCGTGCGTGGAAAGCCCTGTTCTGCGCACGGATTCCATTTCAAAACAGATTCCAAGTTCAATATAGGTGAATTTTATATAGCTTTGCACTCAATATTTATTTTAATGGAATGAAAAGAATGCTAATGCTTTTAATCCCTGCCCTGACATTGGTTTCCTGCGGGGATAAATCAGTGAAGACACCGGCCCTTGATATGACCGACCTGGATCTTTCCGTAGCTCCGGGAGAAAATTTCTACCTTTATGCCAATGGCGGATGGATGGCCAAGAACCCTCTGAAACCTGAATTCGCCCGTTACGGCTCATTTGACCAGCTCGCTGAAAATAACGAAGAACGACTCAATGCTTTATTCAAGGATATGGCCGAACAAAGTTTCGAAGCCGGCAGCGTGGAGCAGAAAATTTCCGATCTTTATAAACAGGGACTCGATTCCACCGGCAGAAATGCCGCCGGAGCGCAGCCTCTGAAGAAGTATCTGGATGCAATATACAGTATAAGTGACAAGTCAGGACTTATCCGCGAAATAGGAGAACTCAATAAAATCGGTGGAGGCGGTTTCTTCGGAATGGGTGTTATGGAAGATCTGATGGATAGTAACAATCAGATTCTGTATATGACACAGTGCTCTCTCGGAATGGGTGAGAGGGACTATTATGTGAATGAGGCCAATGCGGACAAGAAGAAAGGATATCTGGAAATGCTGACCAAATTCTTCACTCTCAGCGGTATCGAAAACCCCGGAACGGCAGCCGTCAATGCCCTCGCCGTCGAAGACAAACTGGCACAATACTGCTGGAGCAAGACTGAAATGAGGGATATCACCAGGCAGTATAATCCTATGAGCACAGAGGCTTTCCTGAAGGCATATCCCGGTTTCGACTTCAAGACTGTATTCGAAATGACAGGCATCACCCCTCAGGAGAAAATTATCATAATGCAACCTTCTTTCTATGACGGACTCAGCCGCATCTTCGCCGAAGAAGACCTGCAGAGAATGAAGGACTATGTGGCCGCTATGTTCATCAACGATGCGGCAGGCTCTCTGTCCGATGAATTCTATGATGCCGATTTCGACTTTTTCAGCCGCCAGATGAGGGGTATCACCGAAAAGAGACCAAGAT
>JAZUEO010000156.1:0-2227 GCA_045640205.1 Candidatus Coprenecus sp.
TATAGCTGATTTGGAAGAATCCACCGATACCACCCGTTCCGCTCCGCACGAAAGGGCATATATGGAAAACCCTCCCGTATAACAGAACAGATTCAACACATTCCTACCATTGGAATACTCTCCGACAAGAAAGCGATTATCGCGCTGGTCTAGAAAAAAGCCCGTTTTCTGCCCTTCTTTCCAGTTAACCGTAAACTTATGTCCATTCTCCAGAACCATGCTTTCATCGGGATATGAGCCCGAAAGATAGCCGTCATTCAAATCCAATCCGGCTTTATGAGGTGCAGTCCCGGCACTTTTGTCATATACTGCCTTCAATGCATTTCCATATACTTTTTCAAGAGCCGACGCTATCTCCCCTCTGGAAAGGAACATTCCCACTGAATGAGCCTGAATAACAGCGACTTCCCCGTATATATCAATAATCAGGCCGGGGAGTCCATCACCTTCACCGTGTATCAGACGATAACAGGTGGTGTTCTTCATAGCCAAAGAATCCCGCATACGACGGGCGGCCAGGATACGGTCGTACCAGAACTCACCTTCAGGAAGAACAGATTCATCAAATGAAAGTATTCGTACGGAAATGGAGCCCTCCTGATAGTGACCGTAGGCAAGAAAATCAGCTTCGTGGGAAATAACTCTGACAATATCACCCTCCTTGATGGAATCATCCGCTCCGGCTACGGCTCCGGAAAAAATCCAGGGATGAAAACGACGGACCGACTCGTCTCTTCCTCTCTTTAACTTGATTTCCCTAATCATCGATTTGCATCAGTTTGACATACATTTCCCGGCATATCCAGGCATCTATGGCCGCATATTTAAGCTGGGCTCCGGAAAGCTGCGGCGCTTCCCAGTTGGAAAGCTGCTGTGATTTCGACACACGTTTGCCCATAATGATGGCGGAGAGTTTCTTTACACTCTTTTCCTTAATTCCGAATGTCTCCGCCAAAGTCTGAAGGTCGACGAATCCCCGTGCGCTAAACTTCGCATATTCCTGAAGCCCACGGATATCATCATTCACTGCAGCACCGATTTTCAGAATGGAGGAATCAGACATCAAACGTGCCAGAGCGGCAGGAATTCCGAGATAATGAAGTCTGAAAAGATAAGATTTATCGTGCCCTGAAAGTTGAAGCAAAGCCACTTTCCTTCTGGGTTGATTCGGAAGGAAACAAGGCTTGGTTTCAGTATCGAAACCTATGATTTTCTGCGACAAAAGGTACTCCATAGCCTCAGCGAAAGACTCATCTTTTTTCCTGATAACTTCAATCGGTCCCTGAAAATCCACAAAATCAAGATGATTCAACTCTTCAGCCGATATGCTTTCCGGATATAGCATAGGTATATAGTTAGAATAATTTCTTTTTAATTTGATATGACGTTTCGGCAAAAAGAGTATCCGCCGGAGAAAACTCACCCACAGGAATGTATCTGAATGAGAATGGTATCACTTTTTCTCCCGAAAATTCAAGTCCCGGTTTTCTTCCCAACTTGAAAGAATCAGTAAAAGTTCCCTTCAATGTATCGATTCCGGCTGATTCAAGAGACGGTGAAGGTATGGTAATGAATGAATTGACGTCCGTCCTGCTCGTATTCAACGACAATTCCCTATTCCTGCGCAAAAGACGATAACACTCTTTGACCAGACATTCTACCGGGTCTATGAAGACAAGGCCGGGGAAGATACTGTTTCTATAAATATATTGACCGTCACGGCTGAAATCATACAGTTCCGACACGACAGTCTTCAATGTATCAAGAAGCAATGAACTGCTGATATCACCGAGAATTACGGACTGAATCGGTATTCGGCTGCCGCTTCTTCTGTGCTTCTCGATAAGGGATACCAGATGGAATCTGGCATAGTTTCCGGGGGAATTCAACTGTATGTCTCCATATCCCTTTGAGGTTTTGGAAAAAAGAAGCGCATTCTCCGAAGTCTGGAAGCCATACCTATCCATCATATTGACATCAATATCTTCGTCACCGGACCCCAATGACGGTCCAGCATAAGTTTCCCGTATATGTGTGGCTGAAGGCAATACGAATTCCTCCTGTCCCTCTACGGCTCCTTCCAATCCATAGGAGACCTGATTGAAAATCTGTATTCTGTCCTTAAAGCCTGAATCAAAAAATGCATTCCTTAGGATTTCCTCATACTTCCCGGTATGATACTGTGCGGCAGAGGACAGAATTCCCACAGCGAAAGCATTGCCGGGTT
>JAZUEO010000157.1:0-7114 GCA_045640205.1 Candidatus Coprenecus sp.
GCCTTCGATGCATACTTCAGTGCCTCTGAAACCGCGAACATGACCAAAGATGAACGCATCTTATACGACCATGCCATGATAACCAAAACGGACATCGAATACGGAAAACTCTACAGCTTCAAGAAAGGCAAAGCCGAAGGACTCGCTGAAGGACTTGCTGAAGGCGAAGCGAAAGGCAGAACTGAAGTTGCCAGAGTGATGCTGAAGGAGAATATTCCTTTCGAGACGATATGCCGTATCACCGGATTCACACCGAAGCAGATGGAACTCATCTCGAAAGGACTCTGACAGACACCCTGTGAGCGAAGTTAGCGGAATGAATCATTTGCGAAACTTGAGTCATTGAATTTTTATTTTGCCCTTTCTTGAAAAATATTGTTACATTTGTACGCTCAAAGCGCGGTACTGACCTATGGTGTAATGGCAGCACTACAGATTTTGGTTCTGTCGGCAGAGGTTCGAGTCCTCTTAGGTCAACTCTTTGATTCTCATCTGTTTTTATGAGAAGATTCTGGCCTTTCATATTCCTTTCGGTTACTGCCGTCGCGTGGTGCGGATGTACCGGAAGGGGAGGTTCAGAAAAAACAAATTTCCCAAAACCATTCCCGGAAGTATCCGTTTCTGCGATGATGAATGATATGGAAGGCTATCTCCATTTTATGGCCAGTCATTTCTGGGACAGTTATCTGGATTCTGCTGCAGTATGGTGCGCATTTGATGACTCAACCCGAATCGGAGGAGTCTCCAGGGAAGTTCTTCGGGAGAAATATGTTGAATACGTCCGTTTCCTGTGGAGTGTCCCCGTACAGAATGCCCTTTCGTCACAGTACAGATTAATGACCCTCCTCGAAGAAACCGCCAAGCGTGATTCTTCAGCGGTCCCCATTTTCGAACAGATGTGCACAATGTCCTGTGAATGTCTATACGGCATAAACTCCGACTTCAGAAACGAAGAGTTCTATATCCCGGTTCTGGAGACATTGATAGACTCCCCTCTCGAATCCCCGATAACGGAAAAAATCATGAAAGACAAGTACCGGGAGGAATTGAATTGCTGTTCGAAAAACAGAATAGGCGCGAAAGCCGCCGATTTCATTTTCCGTACGGCATTTGGGAGCAACGGTTCCCTCTACGGTATCGAAAGCGACTATATCCTTCTGTTCTTTTCAAATCCCGGCTGTACCGCGTGTAAGGAAATCATGGAATCTCTAAAGAACTCAGAGAAAGTCTCCGCTCTTATGGCATCAGGGAGTCTGAAAGTCTTGAATATTTATATCGATGAAGACTTGACAGAATGGTTCAAGTATATGCCGGTGTATCCAAAAGAGTGGATAAATGCATATCAGCCCGATTTACGGGTGCGGAAGGAGGAAATATACGATGTAAGGGCGATACCGTCCCTTTATATACTGGATGCGGAGAAACGTGTTCTTTTCAAGGATGTCGCACCCTCCACTGCACTTGCTTTCATTGAACATATCTCGTTGAAATAGCCTATGGACAGACTGGGGTGGAAGATATTATTTTGGTTTGTGGTGATTTTGTCAATGGGGGATGTCACGGCAAGGGCGCAGTTTTATTCTCTTGGGAATGACCCGAGCCGTGCCGGATGGAACAGCATCTCATCGGAAAATTTCACGATTATTTATCCTCGTGAGACAGATTCTCTCGCGAGACTTTATCTTACAAGACTTGAATTTCATCGTCCTCAGGTGTTCGAGTCAGTGGGTGTGAAAGGTAAAAGGATACCTGTTATTCTGCATCCCTATACCATTTTGAGTAACGGGGCGGTGACCTGGGCTCCCAAAAGAATAGATTTGTTTACATCGCCGGATGCTTATGGAGGGATGCCGGATTCCTGGATTTCCCAGTTGACCACGCACGAACTGCGGCATCAGGCGCAGATGGAGCAGTTTACGCAAGGGGTGTTCAAAGTGTTGTATTACCCTCTGGGTGAAAGCATATCCGGGATAGGTGCAGGCGCGTATCTCGGACGCTGTTATATGGAGGGGGATGCCGTGATTTCCGAGACGGAATTACTCAAGGGCGGACGTGGAAGGAATGCTGAGTTCCTGCGTTATTATCGTATGGCGGCCATTTCAGGTGATGCGCGGAATTATTATCGCTATCATTACGGGTCTTATCACCATTATACGCCGGATTTGTATGCAGTGGGATATCAGTTGGCCACTTCATTGCGACGGAAATCAGGGGATTATTTCGTTACGGGAAAGTTCCAGAAGGCCCGTGTGGACCATTGGATAGACTTCAGATATATTTTTTCCCCTTATAGGAAGTTGACCGGATACACGAAACGGGAGCATTGGGATAGGAGTTGGGAGGATATGAAATCTTTCTGGACGGAGGATATGGAAAAAAGGGGTCCTTTGACTGAAGTTTCCCTGTTGGCAGGCCGGAAGCGCCGTTTATATTCGGAGTATCTTTCTCCCGTTCCCGTTACCGATTCGTCATCGAAGTGGTTCGGACAGATAATAGCGATTCGCAATGGGCTGGATGAAAGTCCTGTATTGATTTCCATAGACGGGGATGGGAAAGAATCGGTGATATGCCCCTTCTGTTTCGTCTCATCGGATTTGGAACTGTCACCCCTTGGGAGACTTTACTGGACGGAAAGGAGAACTGCCGGTGCCAGCACACTGGAAGATTTTTCCGTTCTGAAATATCTTGACCTCAGGACCGGTACCGTCTGGACATATCCGGACAGAAGAACCAAGTGGTTCAATCCTTCCGTTTCCGCTGCCGGAAAATATGTGACTGTGACGGAATATCCCGTAGGGAAACCATCCTGTGCGGTGCTTATCGACAGCCGCTCCGATGAAATTATCAGCCGGATAGAAGCTCCTGAAAAGGCTCAGATAAAGGAGACTGCATATCTAGGGAATGATATGTATGCAACTGTAATTACGGAACGGGGTTTGGGCATTTACAGATATGGGGAGGAGGGATGGTGTGAGATAATAGCTCCCCAGCATCAGTCTGTCTCAAGGCTCAGAAGCACCGATTCGCTCTTGTACTTCTGCAGTGATCTTGATGGAGTGCAGAATATTTATGCATTGAATCCTTCCGGAAAGCGTCTTACCAGAATCACTAATTCCAGATATGGGGCAGATTATCCGTATCTGTCGGAAGACGGGTCTCTGATATGTTCTGATTTTGGGGTGAAAGGCTTCCGACCGGTGAGGATACAGAAGGATTCATTGTCATCGCTCAGATGTTCTTTTGATGCTCCGTTTGAATATCCCATTGCTGAAATGCTGGTGGAGCAGAGAAAAAGTCAGAGCCACCTATGCCCGGATTCCATATCCGTACCTGATTTCAGCGACGTCAGCCGATATCCGGCGCGGCGATATTCAAAACTGGCGAATCTGTTCCGTTTCCATTCATGGGCACCGGTATATTACGACATTGACGAAATTCTCTCCATGACCTATGATAACTTCTATCATCTGGCTTCGCTGGGGGCAGTCGCGTATTCGCAGAATCTGCTTGGGAATTTTGTGGCGAGGGTGGGTTATTCCGCGCATTCCGATGATGTTCCCGGCTCTGAGAATGGGAAGAGATGGTTTCATTCAGGGCATGCCAAGTTTACCCTGAAGTCCATTCCGTATATCGAAGCTTCGCTTGATTTCAATGACAGATACAGAATCCATTCGGACGGGATAGACATTTTCAGGGAGGGGTATTATTATAACGATAAGACCAGATATTATATAAGCGATACATATCCTCTGTATGTGAGGACTAATGTTATGCTCTATTATCCGCTTTCTTTTAACGGGGAAGGATGGAATCGTTCATTGATTCCGCAGTTGAACTGGAGTTTTTCGAATGATGAATACGTGGCACGCGATGGAAGTTGTTTTTTCAGGAATCAATTGGTGGGGGGTATCAGTTATTCCCAGACCAGGCCGATGGCTCAGTCCCAATTGTTCCCGAGATGGGGCTTCAGTCTTTCCGGGAGATATTCTTCTGCACCTTGGGGAGGAAGTTCATTCGGGCATTTGGGATATATCCGGGGATTCGCTTATCTGCCGGGATTTACAAGGAATCAGGGACTGAAACTTGCATTTACCTGGCAGAAGCAGCATGTCTCCGATGGTGAGTATCTTCTTACCAGTCAGGCTTCGATGCCTAAAGGGTATATCTACAGTTCTCCGACGCTTAATTATCGGAAATTTGAGACGGCATACGCGATTCCTGTCTATCTGGGGGACATTCATATAGGATGGAATGTCGGACTTTATCTCCAGAGGCTTGAACTGATACCCTTCTATGAATGCGCTTGGGATACCGGCAGGAGTGGAGTAACAAGATTTTTCTCCAGTTTCGGGGGAGATTTTCTGCTGGACTTCAAACTGACTCCCATTAATTCACCGATGAGTGCCGGTGTGAGATATTCCCATATAGGCGAAGACTGTTATTGGACTACTTCCGGATTAAAGGAGGGTGGAAGGAACAGATTTCAGTTATTGTTTGTCATTTATTTCTGATAATCCGTCCGGGTTCAATTTCCCTTTGAGCGCCGCCGCAGCTTTGGCTCCTATGAGTTCCGTTATTTCCGTTTCGGGGGCCTGCCTTATTCGGGAGATGGTTCTGTATCGCTTGAGAAGGATTTCCTTGCGGACTTTGCCTATTCCCGGAATATCATCGAGGACAGAAGTCGTCTGACCTGCGCTGCGACGGTTTCTGTGATGGGTGATTCCGAAACGGTGCGCTTCATCCCTGATGTGCATCAGGACTCTCAGAGTGGTGGAATTGCGGTCGAGAAAAAGGGGATAGGGGTCTCCGGGGACGATGACCTCCTCCATTCTCTTGGCAAGACCTATAAGTTTGACCCGGTCAAGGAGGTCCAGTTCTTCAAGAACCTGATACGCGGCGTGTACCTGCCCTTTGCCTCCATCCACCACCACCAGTTGGGGCAGTTCCTCACCATCTTCCAGAAGGCGCGTATAACGGCGGTTGAGGACCTCCTTCATGGATGAAAAGTCATCCGGTCCGATGACTGTCCTGATGTTGAAATGGCGGTAGTCTTTCCTGGAGGGTGAACCATTGCGGAAAACGACGCAGGATGCGACGGGATTCGTTCCCTGTATATTGGAATTGTCGAAGCATTCGATATGTCGCGGCATAACTTTCATCTGCAAGTCGCGCATCATATTGCTCACTATGTGTTCGGAGTGTTCTTCAGGGTTCTTGAACTCTTCCTGTTTGAGCTTCTCGAATTTCATCGCCGAGGCATTCTTGCGGCTGAGTTCCAGTAAGGAGGCTTTGTCCCCTTTGACCGGAACGTGGATTTCTGTACCCGGGAAAGTGGTGTCCGGCAGGAAGGGGACGATGATTTCTTTCTGCATCCCACCGAAACGGTCATAGATACCTGCGATGAAGGTGGACAGGACTGAGGCCTCTTCCTCCTCGATGCGGGATTTGACTTCCATATTGACGGATTGGATGATACAGCCGTTGTGTATGCGGAGAAAATTGCCGTAGGCGTCATCCCCGTCGAAGACGAGGGAAAAAACGTCTGCGTTTGTTTGCGATGCGCGTACTATCAGAGATTTGGCATAATGCTTTTCAAGCAGTTCCTTTCTTGTCTTCCAAAGCTGGGCTTCTTCGAATTTCCATTCTCCGGCCGCCTGTTTCATTTTCCTCTCATATTCCCGAATCATTCCGGCGGAATCCCCTTTGAGAATGGCCTTGATTTGCTCGATTTGTGCATCGTATTCGTTTCTGGCTATATGCCCTTCGCAGGGGCCGGCGCATTTCCCGAGATGAAAGTTCAGGCAGATTTTGTGCTTGCCTGCGGCAATGGATTCATCCGTGAGGGTCAGATTGCAGGTTCTCAGGCGGTAGAGTGATTCCACCAGGGAGACGATGTTCCGTGCGTGGATGGAGGATGAGTACGGGCCGAAATAAAGGGAGCCGTCCCTGATGACTCTTCTGGTTACGAATATGCGCGGAAAGGGCTCGTGACGCAGACATATCCACGGGTAAGTCTTGCTGTCCTTGAGCAGGATGTTGTATTTCGGCTGAAATTGCTTGATGAGGTTGTTTTCGAGCAGGAAGGCATCTTCTTCACTATCGACTACAGTATGGATGATGTCCTCGATTTTCGAAACCATTATCGCAGTTTTTCTGTTCAGGGTATCTGTGGGGCGGAAGTAGGAACTGACTCTGCGGCGCAGGTCTTTAGCCTTGCCCACGTAAATTATGGTTCCTTCGGAATCGAGGAATCTGTAAACTCCCGGTTGGTGTGGGAGCAGTTTGAGTTTTTCTTCCGGGTTCATGGCTATGGAACTGGGTCATATCCGCTGCCTCCCCACGGATGACAGCGCAGGATGCGTTTCAGAGAAAGATAGAACCCTTTGAAGGGACCGTATTTGCGGAAGGCTTCGAGTGCGTACTGCGAACAGGTGGGAGTGAAGCGGCAGGCCGGGGGAGTATAGGGAGAAATGCAGCGCTGGTAAAATTTTATCAGCAGAAGGAAGGGAAAAACTGTGATTTTCTTGACTATATCAGGAAATCTTGCTGAAGACCGTTTTGACTGATTCGGAGATTCTTTCATAATCCAGGATTTCTGATGTAGTGTAGATAACGAGAAAATGCTTTGAAGCGGTTTCAGAGAATGAACTCCGATTCAGACGCCAGGCATGACGGATGCGACGGCGTATAAGATTTCGTTTGACGGCTCTCTTGAAAATACGCTTGGGTACAGAGATAATCAGACGTTCCTCCCCTTCTGTGACGGTGCAGTCCATATAATAGACCCGGAACGGAAAGGAGTAGAAAGATTTACCCTCATTATGGATTTTCTCTACGGAGGTCATATCAGTCAAGTGTAGAGACGTAAGTGAACGTGTAGAGATGACCCTGAAAGTCAAAGGACATAAAGGAGGATTTCGGCCTGGTGGTCAGATTACTGAAAAATGCGACGTCGGAAAGACCTTCCTTGCCGAGGTAGGGATTATCCTTTACTGTCAGGGCGATGAAATCGGAGTAAAGGAAATATTTGTCATCTCCCTGTCCTATCTGAACCCATTCTCCGGATGGCCTTTGGACAGAGAGGGTGAATCTGCCGCTATTCTCGAACATCATC
>JAZUEO010000158.1:0-3124 GCA_045640205.1 Candidatus Coprenecus sp.
TATGCCGAGTCGCGACAGAGGAAGGCGAAGCCAACGAGGAAAAGACGCGAAGCGGCTTAATGATTCGTGTCTGTACGAGTTTATTGGAAGAACTGCTGCAGTGCATCGTCGCCAAGTTCGCCAGTGAAAAAGCGTTTTGCCGTTTCGGGGTCGGAATCGTACTGCATAGTGGTAAGGTATTTCAAAGTATTCCTAAACCTTCTGAATTCCGGATTATGCTCTATCAGAGTGAACAACCTTCGCAGGCCTGGGTCATTTGAGGCCTGAGTCCGCTTGGTCTGCCTTTTGAATCCCTCCAAGGATGTAGCGAATCCGGCCGCCCTCAAATCAACATTCTGCTCCTTTGCCGCATCGAGGATAAATTTATCCATCGCAGGCTTGACAGTGAACATATACCGTTTCGCGTCCCTATGGACATACATCGTGATATGCTTGGATTCACCGTCTGCCTTCGGATTCTCCACATACTCCTCAAATCCGGGATCCATTGTAGCTGGACGCTTGTCCGCATCTATGATTCCGATAGAAAAACTGTCGGAACCATTCACAGCCTTCACCACCTCATTGCACGAACTCTTGTGCATTGCCGCACCTCCAAGGATGTGGCCCACAAGATTCGTATCCACATTACACTCCGGAAAAACTCTCTTCTGCCTCATTACTCCACAAACGCATCAAAATTGAAAAAAGCATCTGAACCGTTATCATAAATCTGCTGAATCTCTTCTTCAGAAGCAGTCTTGACATTATATGAACCATCCCCTGCCGGATAGGTCAGGAACAGCTTGAACTCCTTAAGATTTTCTTGAAGCAGATGGTTCAGTATGTACGGGCTATGGGTGGCTATGAAGAACAGATTCTTATGTTTCTTTTCCACAGCCATCTCCAATATCCAATCCATCAGTTGGAACTGTGTAGGAGGAAACAGATTGCTCTCGGGTTCTTCGAGGAATATTTCCGCATGATCGGTATTAAGCAGATAACCGGCCTCTTTGATGAACTGCTCTGCCGCCTTGGCGTTATTGAACACAAAATCCTGACCCTCCATATGAACCACTCTGGCGGCATTCAAATCCGGACCAACAGTTTTCTTGTTATAGGTCCTCTGGTACAGAACAGAAAGCAGGTTCTTGTTCAGCTGCTTCTTAGCCAGAGTTTTGTCAATGTCATTCTCCTCATCATTGTAGATACCCCTTCTAAGATAATCCAGCAGCACGAACTGTGGAATCAATGACTGGAGACCGCTGGAGCCGTTTGCCAGATCAAGTTTCTTGCCGCCGGGGGTAATAATGGCATCGGAAGCCGACACGTCATCATATTCGTATGATATCCCTGTTCCGAGGATGTCTTTTTCCCGCTTCATAAATTTCCTGGCCCTGTCCCAATCCTCCTTGAAGTCCAGGATGTTGTCGTAGCCTATTTCAAGTCTGCACCAGTTTGACACAAGCGAAATCATATTCCTCTCTGCCGGCACATACGACACCTTCGGCCGCCTATACCTCCAATGCAGGTTCTTCCACTCGTGAGTGAAGACCTTTGTAGAATTGTCGTAGATGAACCGCATATACGACGTCTCGTACTCGATGTATGTATCCGGGTGGACATATCCCTTCGAATGGTAGTATGACGTCATCAGGTCGAGGAAAGCCGACCCTTCTTCGAAATCCGATGGTGACTGTCTGAGAGCGATTCTCTTCTCCACCCAGGAGCAGAAGCAGGCAAGCATCAGCACACAGCTCTTTCCGGAGTTCTGCATTCCGATGATCAGATTGATTCTGCTCATTTCGATATCAGCCTCTCTGACCGGACCGAAGTTTCGTATTATTAAAGTTTTCATATTACCGCTGTTATTTATGGGATGCCACCGGCAACTCGCGTCAAACTTGCAAAGTTAAGAGTTTTTGGGGGAATTGGCGCCATAATCTTATTTTAGGAATTAGAACCGCCGAAAATTCAAATCAGCAAAATTATTTCTGATTTAATTTTCAAAAAGCCCTATTTAGTACATTTTTATTTTCAACTTCCGGAATAAATGAATTCTCAGACTCGGAATTTTGAATTAATTCACATTAATCATAACTAAACAGACTTCAAATCATCAAATCAATGTCACTATCAGCAGAAGATATTCGGTGATATTTGTAAATTCTGTCAAATAACTCAATAACCTTTCTTCCTCCCTCCCGCAATGCTCCTCCTTATCTCTCATATTCGCCACTTCCAGGAACTGTTCCTTCTTCCAGTCTTCAAGCGTGCCGTCATTGATTTTCTTGCGGGTGTATTTCACCTTCGAGAGTAGGCGAGTGTGCTTGTTCGGAAAATGATGATGCTCCAGGACGTAGGCCCGAAGTTCGTCAATGAAGGTATTCCAACTTTCGGAGTGGGTCATATATTGAAAAGATGTACAACGCGAATGATTCGCGTGTGTACGAAGTCACTTTCCGATTATCGTCTTGGGTTTCATCAGGTGGCTGCGGAGCTGCACAAAAAAAGTTGAAATCAGACTGTCGCGGTAGACGATTCTGTGTTTCCAGCGGTTGTGCCACCAGCAACGGAGGCGTGTCCATACATAGCGGACGGGAGGGAGGCCATTGGCATCAAAGTCAGCAGGAGAAAGGATGTCTTCCAGAACGCGAGCGACCAATGCCCGATAGCGGGCCGAAAAGCCGACATACTCTTCCGGTGTATGGAAAATCGAAGCGTCAAAGCCTAATTGCTCCACCGAAATGGCATCCACACACAACACGAACTTCTCCATCCCCATCTTCTCCGCTTCGGACCAAAACAGGCTCCAGTCAAGCTCCTGATGATGTCCCGCCACAAATAAAGCCCAATCCAGCAACTGACGGAGGCTCATCTTCTCTGCGGCAAAATGAGCGGCACAATGGCGGGCGATGAACAAGGCATTCAGATCCGGTGAAGGCAGAAATATCTCCGTCCCTCCTGGGAGCAAGTGACGGACTGCCCGCCCCTTGTCTTGAGCCAAGCCCTTGAACAACGCCTCCACCGAGGAGCCGGACCTATGCGAATGCACGTTCACGAAATCATAATGATTCTCGACAGAGTAAGCGCCAAAACGGAAAACAGAATGGTGATGGTGCGAATTGTCCACCGCAATCCTGAG
>JAZUEO010000159.1:0-7698 GCA_045640205.1 Candidatus Coprenecus sp.
ATTGGAGAGTGTAAATTTTGTTGTATGAAATGGGAATCAGATTGTTCGAGATGAAGAATGCACTGACGCTGATGAAGGCGGCCACATAGATGAGCGGGTAGAGTATTCTTTTTAGTGATACTCCTGCGGCTTTCATCGCCAGAAGTTCATTGCTCTCACCCAGATTCCCCAGTGTCATTATGGAGGCCAGCAGGGTGGCCAGAGGCATAGCCATAGGAAGAATCGTGCAGGAACCCCACCACATAAATTCCAGAATGACGAGAAGACTGAGCCCTTTTCCCGCCAGTTCGTCGATATAAAGCCACAGGAACTGCATTACCAGAATGAACATAACGATGAAGAAGACCATTATGAATGGTCCCAGGAAAGACTTGAGCAGGAATTGGTCCAGTTTCTTCATCTCTATGCAGTTTCCGTGCTCATCGGTCGCGCTCAGATTTTTACGGATGAAAGCAGCTGCTCGAAGGCCGCATCCAGACCGTCGGAATTCTTGCCTCCCGCGGTGGCGAGGAAAGCCTGTCCACCTCCGCCTCCTTGAATGAGTTTACCGGCTTCTTTGACTTCCTTCCCGGCATTAAAGCCTTTCTGAACCAAATCGTCTGTGTACATAAGGACAAGGAACGGCTTGCCGTCGGGAGTGGTGATGGCTGCCGCAAGGGCGGATGAAGTAAGTTCATTGTGGAGTTCGAAGGCCAGGTTGCGGACCGTTTCCGAACGGTATGTTCCTCTGAGGCGGAACAGTGTGATTCCTCCCGTCTCCGTCTTTTCTTCCATCAATTTCTTTTTGAGTGTGGCTTGACGCTCTTTTTCAGCTTCTTCCAGCAGAGCTTTGGACTGTGCATTTTCACCCAGTACCTTTCTGATTCCGGTCATCAGGTCAGGCGTGTTTCCAAGAAGCATTCTGGCATTGGCTATCTGTTCTTCCAGAGTATCGAAGATGTTTTCCACATTCCTGCCGGTGGTGGCTTCTATTCTTCTGATGCCTGCGGCAACTGCGGATTCCGAAATGATATGGAACATCCCTATGTTTCCTGTGGAAGCGACGTGTGTTCCTCCGCAGAGTTCGATGGAATTTCCGAATTTGATGCAACGTACACGGTTCCCGTATTTTTCACCGAAGAGCGCCATAGCACCCTTGGCACGTGCTTCCTCGATGGGAAGGTCACGGAATTCCTCTTTGGGTAAATTCCGGCGGATGAGACTGTTTACCATTCTTTCCACTTCCTTGAGTTTGTCAGGAGATATTTTCTCGAAGTGGGAGAAGTCGAATCTGAAATAGTCCGGAGATACGAATGAGCCCTTCTGCTCGATATGTGTCCCTATGATGGAACGAAGGGCATAGTGAAGAAGGTGGGTGGCAGTGTGGTTATTGGCGGTATCCTGTCTCTTCTGAGTATCGATGGCGGCATGGAAAAGTCCGGAGGGATTTTCCGGTATCTTCTCCGCGATATGGATGGGAAGTCCGTTTTCCTTGATGGTGTTGATGATGCCGACGGTTTCACCGGAAGGGGATGTGAGAATGCCGGAGTCTCCTACCTGACCTCCCATTTCCGCATAGAAGGGGGTGCGGTCGAATACCAGTTCGAAGAGTTCCTTGCCCTTGGTTTTGACAGTGCGGTATCTGACTATATGGACGTCGGCTTCAGTCTCATCGTAGCCGATGAAATCAGTACTCTCGCAGGGGCTGATTACCATCCAGTCTCCTTCTTCCTTGGCAGCGGCATTTCTGGCACGTTCCTTCTGCAGTCGGAGCTCTTCGTCAAATGCCTTTTCATCGATGGTGAACCCGTTCTCGCGGGCGATGAGCTCGCTCAAATCGAGAGGAAATCCGTAAGTGTCGTACAGAACGAAGGCATCGTGTCCGGAAATGACCTGTGTATCCCGATTCTTTTCCATTATGGCGTTAATCAGGCGACCACCCTTTTCTATGGTTCTGAGGAAAGCCTCTTCCTCTTCCTTGATGACCTTTTCTATGAGACTCTGCTGCTTCACAAGTTCGGGATATGCCTGTCCCATATTGTCCACGAGGGTGGCTACAAGTCTGCACATCGACGGCGTGTCGAAATTCAGGAAGGTATATCCATAACGTACCGCCCGTCGCAGAATGCGGCGAATGACGTATCCTGCTTTGACGTTGGAGGGGAGCTGGCCGTCGGCGATGGAGAAACTGATGGCGCGGATGTGGTCTGCGATGACGCGCATAGCCACCGATACTTTCCGGTCTTCACCATATTTCAGTCCTGACATCTCTTCGAGACGGTGGATTAAACTCTGGAACATATCTCCGTCATAATTGCTCTTGTTCCCGTTGATGGCCATAACGAGTCTTTCCAAGCCCATTCCGGTATCGACGTGAGTCTTGGGAAGCGGTTCAAGATGTCCATCGGCCATTCTCTGGAACTGCATGAAGACAAGATTCCAGATTTCTATTACGAGAGGGTCGCTCTTGTTGACCAATTCGCGGCCTGGAAGTTTCGCTATTTCCTTTTCATCCCTGAGGTCGATATGTATTTCGCTGCACGGGCCGCAAGGACCTGTCTCTCCCATTTCCCAGAAATTGTCATGTTTGTCACCGAGGATGATATGGTCGGCGGGAAGATATTGGAGCCAGTATTCGCGGGCCTCATTGTCCATAGCGACACCATCTGTCTCATCACCTTCGAAAACGGTGGCATACAGGCGGCTCTTGTCGAGTTTATATACTTCGGTAAGGAGTTCCCAGGCCCAGGAAATCGCCTCTTTCTTGAAGTAGTCGCCGAAACTCCAGTTTCCCAGCATTTCGAACATAGTGTGATGATAAGTGTCGTGTCCCACCTCTTCCAAGTCATTGTGTTTTCCGCTGACGCGCAGACATTTTTGTGAATCGGCCACTCTGTTGTGTACGATGGGGGCGTTCCCGAGGAACAGGTCTTTGAACTGGTTCATTCCGGCATTGGTGAACATAAGGGTCGGGTCTCCTTTGACCACCATAGGTGCGGATGGGACGATGGTATGTTGTTTTGATGCGAAAAATTCGAGAAATTTGTTTCTGATTTCCTGTGATGTCATAATTATTGCCTTTTTTCCAATAAACCTGCAAATGTACGTTATTTGTTATAAATAAATTATCTTTGCTTTTCTTTTTTATTGGTGATTAAAGAAAGACCGTCTGAATAACAGATATACAATTGTTTTTGAGAAAGACACATATTTTAGGGAAGGATGGAATCACATCCGTTTTCGGCCGCATTTTCCATAGAAAGAATTTTCTTAAGGGAGTGCTGTCTTTCTGTGCCTGTCTCGCTATGTTCTGCTTTTATTCGTGGGTATACATTTCCGTTCTCCATCTGGAGACTCCCAAGCATGCCGGCCTCAGAAAGGAGTACGAGGAACTGCATTCCCGTATGAATATTCTCCGCTTGCGCGTGGAGGATGTGGAGGCCACTCTGGAACAGCTCAATATACGTGACAATGATGTTTACCGTTCCGTATTCGGACTGGAACCGGTATCCGAAGAGGTGAGACGTGCCGGTTACGGAGGAACGGACAGATTCGAGCATCTGGCCGCCGGAGATTTTTCCGGTGCCCTGACATCGACGGAAAAGTATATCAATACGGTGAACAAAATGGCTTATGTCCAGTCCAAATCGCTGGATGATGTAAAGCAACTTTCCGGTCGTCTGGGTGAAATGGCTTCCTGCGTCCCTATCATTTATCCCGTATTCAAGGAAAACGTGCAGATATCATCTTCGTTCGGGTACCGGGAGGATCCGGTAAGTCATTCGTATTACAAAATGCACAGCGGAATCGATATGTCCGGTAAACGGGGTCAGCCTGTGTTTGTAACCGGAGACGGTGTGGTGAAGGAGGCGGGAAGGGTGCTTTCCGGATATGGGAACACCATTCTGATAGACCATGGATTCGGTTATATGACCAGATATGCGCATCTTGATGCAGTGCTTGTCACTTGCGGGCAGAAGGTTACAAGGGGTGAACAAATCGCGACATTGGGCAATACCGGCCATTCCAATGGCCCTCACCTGCACTATGAGGTGATTTTCCGCGGGAGACATATGAATCCCAAAAATTATATGAACAGTGAAATGACTCCTCAGGAGTATGCTTCGATGGTGAAACTGAAGGAAGTTCCGAAAAAGGACAAAAGAAAGGCGAATGGAAGGAAACGTTCACGGAAATAGATTCAGACAGGCATTGAAGAAGACATTGTACTTCTTTCTCGTGTCATTGGCTATGTCAGTGATATTCTACCTTGTGCTCGCTTCCATATTCAGTACTGAAGAGGAAAAGCGAATGTCCATAGAGAGTGAACTCATCAGGAAAGAATATGCCTTTATGGAGAGTAATGTAGAGCGGCTTGAGAGTGTCGTGGCTGGGCTGGAGGAAAGGGACAGGGAGATATATCATGATATTTTCGAAGCTTATCCTCCCTCATTGGACCTTTCCGCTCAGGAATCCGTCATAGCCAATGATGCCGTCACAGCAGTGACATATTCATCGGCCAGAGAGGCCGCGAAGCGGATAGCTTCCATAGAGAACAGGAGTGCCCAATGTCGTACACGGGTGGAGAATATCTTGAAGATTCTTTCCTCAGGGAACGTCAATGCCTGCAATATTCCAAGCATTGTCCCGGTACGCGATTTCAATCCCTCGAAGGCAGGGGCTTCCACGGGGATGAAGATTCATCCGCTTTACAAAAAACTCCGGAAGCACGAAGGGATGGATTTGGTGATTCAGGAACAGACTGAGGTTATAGCGACAGCGGATGGTGTGGTGTCGGAGGTGCTGAAACTTCATCCCAAGGAGGGCAATGCCATAACCATAGACCACGGAAACGGCTATGTCACACGGTATTCTCATCTTGGAAACATTTATGTCAGAATCGGGCAGAGGGTGAGCCGTGGAAGCAGAATCGCCCTTGTGGGGAATAGCGGGAGTTCATTTGCCCCGCATCTGCATTATGAGGTGATTTTTATGGGGAGATATTTGGAACCCGTCCATTTTTTCTTCGCTCAACAGACACCCCAGCAGTACAGACAGACTATGCTTGTCGCACTGAACAACGGGCAGTCGATGGATTGACAATACAATTACTGGAAAATCAATAAAATCTGGAAAATGCCATACAAGGAATTCAAAGCGGAAAAGATGTTCTATAGTATCAGCGAAGTGGCGGATATCATAGGTGAAAGTGCCTCCCTCGTCCGTTTCTGGTCAGATAAATTCACCAGATTCGTCAAACCTGAACGTAATAATAAAGGAAACAGAAAATTCACACCTCAGGACGTCGAAACGCTCAAACTGATTCACTATCTGGTTAAGGAACGCGGAATGACACTCGAAGGGGCTGCTGCCAGAATGAAGGAAAATCGGGAAGGATTGGACAGAAAGGTGGAAATAGTGAATCGCCTTCAGGGAATACGGGAGACGCTGATGACCATATCGCGTTCCTTTGTAGCCGAAGAAACTTTGGTATAAGGATGACGTCTTCGGCAGGGACAGGTTGCGACGGATGCTGAACTTCAGTGCCTGAAAGTTGCTCGTCCGCTTCGTGATGTCTGCGGGTCCCGCCGGCCGAAGCCCTGTTGCTCATGGCCACGTTGGTTTATGCAATGTCTGAGATGCCAGCCATCGTGGATCACCGAATCTGTGCTGGCCGGCATAAGACTCTCCGGATGGCTGGAAATTCATCTCCAATTGGCAGGGAGAATTCAGGTCGAGGGGTGTAGCAGGAACGACGAACTTGCCGTCACCTTCGCAAAGCGGCGTATCTTCCGTCGCATAAGCACTTTTATCTGCCGCATAAACGGGGTTTGTTATTCCACAAATGGCATTGTCTGCGGCAGTAAAGGTTCTGACTGCATTTTGTGAAGCGTTCTGAAGCCGGTAAACATTGTAGAATATATTGCCTGTCCAATTCAGGGTAACATTATTTTTACTAGGATACTGGTCGGCAAATTTTTTGTTTGAGGGCAGGTTGACGAACGTATTGTTTTCCATCGTCCAGGATTCCTGAGCATCGAACTGTGGAGACGGCCAACGCTTCTGAGCCTGAGAATTGGAGGCATTCGCAAAATGAAGAAACAAATTGCTGTTGTCTGTAACGATATTGTATAAGGTGGAGCCGCAGATTATAATGTCTTTAATGGAACCATATGAGCCGCCAGACCAGTTAATGTATGAGTCAATACCGCTTGCTACGTCAAACTGTACGATAGAATTGCGGATAACCAAGGTTTTAAGGTTCCAGGATTGTTTATTATTGGAAATCAGAGAAGTCTTGACTTCGCTGAAATTGCAGTTGTTCAGAGAAACAGTCTTCAGATTATAGTAGCCTGTAGATGAATTAAATGTTGTCCCTTCTTCCTTGATGTTGGACACAGACAGTTTGTCATCAGGATTTGCCGACAATGCAATAGGTGCCGTTGTGGTGTTGGCGGCACAATTGAAGTTCACGGAATTGATTTCTATTCCCTGCATTCCTGCAATTTGCGCCCCGTTCAGAACATTCACGACAGCACCGTTACCGTTAATCACGAGGTTCACAAGTCCCGCATCCACCGCTTTCTCCAAATCGTAAACTACATCATTTTCAAGCATCAGGATGGCTCTTTGCCCGAACCTCTTCCTGCCCGTGGCTGTTTCAATGGCGGCCCCGAGGTTTTTGTCAGGTGGAACAAAGGCAAATTCAACCTCCCATTCAAGATTATAGACGGTATTCCTATCAATGTCAATATCCGTAGTGGTTATCTTTTCAATAGGAGAAGTCATGGGGTCAGTACTGTTTATAGTGATGGTCATACCGGGAGTGTATGTCTGCGGAGGAAGGGATATATAGAAGTCCGTGGCTTCTTCGGAGTCAAGCTGCACACCATTATCACCGCAAGAAAGGGTGACGGTCTTATAATCCTCATCATCAATGTCACCGATAAGACTGATAGAGACTGCTCCATCAGTGTCAATGTCCACAGAGAACGGCCCGCAGATGTTTTCATTCGCGGTGACGATGATACTCTTCACCTTGTCTGTCCCCGTGAGTGAGAAGTGGAGCACGCCGCAGATGTTCTTGAATGAAAGTTCTTCAGTGTCGCTTTCTGCATACATCGGAGAGTCGAGTTTGCCGGGCGCGTAGGTCAGCAGAGCAGGAAAGGTCCTGTCTCCATCAGCATCGACAAGCGAAGCAGGAAAGATGGCATTGAATGGGGCACTTTGAATGATATTGCCGCTCAGATGCCTGAACTCCGCCTTGCTCGCAGGGTTCATCGGCACTGCGGAATACTCCGCACCGTTGATATTCACTCTGTCACCTGACTCCCACCAGACCTTATTGGCATCTGTAAAAGTCGTCTTTGTCAGACTCTGTTCTATGACGGCCGTAAAGATCTTGCCTTTATCTATGGTCTGTGTCAGATCCTGCTTGGCGCAAGATGCCAGCGACATAGAGGCTATGAAGGTTATGCAGAGTAGGAAATAGTTTTTCATATTTATCGATGATACACTTGTCGTATATGAATCAAGGTGATTACCAGCCGGGGTTCTGAGTGAGGCCTTTACTTAATGATTTGTTCGAGAACATAAGTTCAATTATTTGAACAAATGTAACTAAAAATATTTATACAAGAAACAGTTGCACTTTGACAGGTCTGGATCTCCGAGCGCTTTCCGGATGGTTCTTGGTCGCTTCTCGTGCGTGGAAAGCCC
>JAZUEO010000160.1:0-5882 GCA_045640205.1 Candidatus Coprenecus sp.
CCTTTCTTCACAGACAGGTCGATAACCGTTTCCTCCCCACCTTCATCGATGCCGGTAAACTCAGCCTGTTCCGACTTCTTCTCAAGAACCTTGACTTTATCGACTATCTTGGCCGGAATATTCTTGGATGCTATCTGCGGGTCATCCAGAAAGAAAGTCCTGCCATCAATGGTAATTTTGTTTATGGTTTTTCCATTGGCGGTAATGGAACCGTCAGAAGCCACCTCTACACCCGGAAGTTTCTTGAGCAGGTCTTCCAAAGCATCATTGTCAGTAGTCTTGAACATCCCTGCATTATACTCTATGGTATCCTTTTTCACCACTATGGCATTACCTGTAGCAGAAACCACCGCTTGATCCAGCGTAGCCACATCCGTGTTCATTTTAAGACTCCCGAGGTCCAGATTCTTTCCCTCGACAGTAACTTGCTGTGTCAGTTTCGAATACCCCATCATTTCGGCATTAAAGGTATATTTTCCTTTCTTAACTTTTTCCACAACAGCCACACCGTCATCACCGCTCAAAGCGAAATTCAGTTTTTCAGAAGAACCCTCTCTCATCAAATAGACGGTAGCGAAAGCCACCGGTTCGGATGAAGCGGCATCCACAAGTTTGACCGTAATGGAAGCGGTCTGCGCCAACGCTGACTGAAACGGAGAGAAAGCCGCCACCAGGATGACTGCTAAAAACGACAAAATGATTTTTTTCATTTGGGAACTTGATTACTATTTCAAACACACACACCTATTTGACACAGGCGAATACGGAAAGTTTAAGAAGTTGTTTTGAAATAATTGACTTTTCATGCATCTGTTTTCACCCTCCCCGGATGTTCCTTCACGAACTTTTCCCAGGATGAGGAAGCCCCGGCATCGGAAAGGGGTGATGTCAGTTGGTAATAATGGCACATAGCGATGGCAAGGGCATCGGAGGCATCAAGATAGTCGGATGCAAAGCTAATCTTCAATGTCCGCTCAAGTATAAGGCAAACCTGCTCTTTCGAGGCGGCGCCATTGCCGGTAATGGCCATTTTGGCCTTGCGCGGAGCATACTCGAAAACGGGAATATCTTTCGCAAGAGCAGCGGCTATGGCAGCTCCCTGCGCCCTCCCCAGCTTGAGGATTACCTGGGCATTATGTCCGTAGAAAGGCGATTCCACCGCCAAATCGGTAGGATGGTAGGTTTCTATCAGTTCCCCTACCCGTCGGGTGATTTTTTTCAGTTTGGCGAAATGGTCCTTCTCCTTCCTCAAATCTATCACCCCCATATCCACATAATGTACACAGCGTTCATCTACGAGAATGACCCCGTAACCCATTATCAGGGTACCGGGGTCTATTCCCAATATTATTCGTTGACAATGCTCCTGAGTCATCCCGTTCAGTCGATTTTATCGAAACGGGTATAAGGACGTATGGCTTCGGGCATTATGATTCCGTCCGGCGTCTGATTGTTTTCCAGCAGCGCCGCCACTATCCGTGGCAATGCAAGAGAACTTCCGTTCAGGGTATGAGCCAACTGCACCTTGCCATCAGCATCTTTATATCTCAGTTTCAAACGGTTAGCCTGGAATGACTCGAAATTTGACACAGAACTTACTTCCAGCCATCTCTGCTGCGCAGCGGAAAATACTTCGAAATCGTATGTAATGGCAGAAGTGAAACTCATATCCCCACCGCACAAACGGAGAATACGGTATGGGAGTCCAAGAGACTGCACTAATTTCTCCACGTGCGCCACCATTTCATCCAGGGCATCTGCTGACTTTTCAGGAAGAGAAAGATAAACGCATTCCACCTTGTCGAATTGATGCAGACGGTTCAGGCCACGGACATCCTTTCCATAGGAACCGGCCTCTCTGCGGAAACAAGGGGTATATGCCGTCATCTTCACCGGAAAATCCGAAGGCTGAAGAATAACGTCACGATAAATATTCGTCACGGGGACTTCCGCAGTAGGAACCATATAAAAATTATCCAGTGCAGCACAATACATCTGTGCCTCCTTGTCGGGAAGCTGACCCGTTCCGAATCCGGAATCAGCATTCACCATAATGGGAGGTTCGATTTCGAGATACCCTGCCTTGGTATTGAAATCCAGAAAATAATCTATAAGAGCACGCTGCAGACGGGCACCCTTTCCCTTGTAAACAGGGAAACCTGCTCCGGTAAGTTTAACTCCCAAATCGAAATCTATTATATCATATTTCCGGGCAAGTTCCCAATGGGGAAGGGCATCTTCGGCAAGCGAAGGAATATCACCTCCCGTCTTGACCACAAGATTATCTTCAGCACCTTTGCCAAGAGGAACGATGGCGACAGGAATATTGGGAAGAAGGACCAGCAAATCATTCTGTTTTCGGGAACTTTCCTCCATAAGATTGGTCAACTCTACGGAACGTGCCTTCAGAACGGCGACATCAGCCTTGGCCGCCTCTGCTTCCTCTTTTTTACCATCTTTCATCAAGCCACCGATTTCCTTCGCCTTGAGTTTCTGCTGAGCCAAAGTATTGTCCAATTCTGTCTGGTACTGTCTTCTGAGCTTATCCTGCTCCAATATTCCTTTAACTATTTCTTTCGCATCGAAATTCTTTACTGACAATCTCTCGATTACGAAATCGGGATTTTCCCTTAAAAGTTTCAGAGTCAACATCTCGTTATAATTTTTAAAAACCGGGCGCAAATATACTAAGAATCTGTATAAAAAGACACCACGTATAGAAGCAATGCAAACTAAAAAAAAGGACCGCCTCTTCCGAGTCGGTCCTTTCTGATATCGTTCAGAATTAATTCTGCTGAGGATCAATGGGAAGAACTGAAACAAATGATTTGCCTTCAGCCTTCTTCTTGAATGAAACCACACCGTCAATGAGAGCATAAAGGGTATGATCCCTGCCCATACCTACATTGACACCAGGATTATGCACGGTACCTCTCTGGCGAACCAGAATATTACCTGCCTTGCAAATCTGACCGCCCCAAAGCTTGAGACCTAAGCGGTGGCTATGTGAATCACGTCCGTTCTTGGAACTACCGACACCTTTCTTGTGAGCCATAATCTAAATCTGAATTAAGCGATCTCTTCAATGAGAATCTGGGTTAAACTTTCGCGGTGACCATTCAGTTTCTTGTAGCCTTTACGACGACGTTTCTTGAAAACCAGAACCTTGTCCGCCTTAACATTATCCACGATAGTGGCTTTAACATTTACACCTTCCACATAAGGGGTACCTACCTTTACGGTCGTACCGTCATCTGTCAGAAGGACTGTGCTGAATGAAACGGAAGACCCTTTTTCACCTTCAAGAAGGTTTACGAAGAGTTTTTTTCCTGCTTCAGCCTTGAATTGCTGTCCAGCAATTTCTACAATAGCGTACATTTTGAATTTACGTTTTTTTAATTATCCGCCTGCAAGCGGTCACTTCTAAATAAGTAACTCTTTAACAGCAGCTTAACAGACTTACTTTTATTCTTTGAGGGTGCAAATATACAGAAACTTTTTATTTTCAAGAAAATTTTTCTTTTAATCTTTGAATAACCTAATTATTTTTGCAGAAAAATTAAAAATGGATATCGCTTTCCCCATAAATAAAATCGCGACCGGAGCTGCATTCCTTTCAAGGGAAAAGGATGCGGACACACTGGCGTCAAATCTGGTGGAAAGACGACATACTCTGATTTACGACTCGAAAAAGAGCGGAAAGCATTCCCTGGTCAGAAACGCACTGAATATTCTCGACAATAATGGAGTCAGATACATTCTGATTCACGTAAACCTGTTCAGATGCAGGACTGAAGAGGCTATGCTGAAACTTTTCACGGAATCGCTATGCCGGACTCTTGCGGATTCCAGCTGTGAATTACCTCCGTCCATCAATGAAAGCATCAGTCAAATGTCCGGCTTGCCGGACATACTGTCCCTTCCGGAGACCATCGCATCACAGAATGGCACAAGAATCATAGTCTGGTTCGATGAATTCCAGAACATTCTGAACTTTGACCAGAGCGACGAAACATTGAGACTGATCGAGAAGCACATTCTCAAGCACGACCACGTCACATACATCATAATGGGTTCCAAAATCAATGCTATGAATTTCATAATGGAACGAATGGAATACTTTCCCTCATTTTCGGAAAGAATCCTGCTCCAACCATTGAACGAAGATGAGGTGACACGTCACATTTCCCGCGTATTCCAGAAAGTAGGGCGTATCATAAGCAAGAAACAGACGAAATTCATATATGACTGTTCACAGGGGAATCCCTGGCTTATCTGGAGGATAGCCAACTCCTGTTTCAACCTCACCAGAGGATATGTCACCGACGACCTCATAAACGAATCCATCAACATCCAATTGGTGACATTCGAGATGAGATTCCATGACATCATCGATTCCCTGAGCAATTATCAGCTCCAATTACTCAGAGCCGTCTATGACGGGGAAGTCAAGTTGAATTCACAGGATGTCATTGACCACTACGGATTAAGTTCCTCCGCCAACGTACACCGTCTCAAGGAAGCTCTTATGAAAAAGGAAGTCATCACATTCGACGACAAAAACAATCCCAGAATCATCGACCCTCTTTTCCTGCTGTGGCTTAAGACCAGATACTTCATTTAGGAATGATCCTCCTATACAGGATGCATTTAGGACGCGTGCCCTGTCGGCAGGCAGACATCAGACTTCCATACGAAGAAACCGACCGAAAATTGCTTCTCGGTCGGTTTCTTCGTATAGAACATAAAGACTATTTCTTCTTGTAACGCTGGTAGAATTTGTCCACGCGACCGGCGGTGTCCACAAGTTTCATCTTTCCTGTATAGAAAGGATGGGACGTATTGGAAATTTCGACCTTTACCAAAGGATAGGTAACTCCGTTATATTCAAGAGTTTCTTTGGTATTAACGCAAGAGCGGGTGATAAACACGTGCTCATTCGACATATCCTTGAATGCTACAAGACGGTAGGATTCGGGATGAATACCTTTTTTCATAACTTATTTAATTAAATTAATTGGTTCTTTTTCGGGACGGCAAAGATATATCATCACATTCAAACGAACAAATTTTTTCGATTTTTTCAGCGACAAGCTTTCTCATCATTTTATTATGAACCACGTGTATCCTTTAGCGGGAATGGTGACCTCCATTTCCACACTGTAATCACGCGCGAGTTTGTATTTCTTAGCCTTTCCTCCCTTCTCTGAAATAGATGCCGTATTTTCTAGGCCGGTATAATAAAGGGGGATACGGATGGTTCTGCTAATGTCCGAATCAAGCGGATTATAGAATACGGCAAGTCCCTTTTCCTCCAGTGCCGGATTCACGTGAAGCATTCCATCCCAATCACGCCCGTCCGCCTTGCGGAGATGGATTATATCGCTGTTGAGGATTTCACGATGTTCCTTGTACCAGGAAATAATCTCCATCACAGCCTGTTTGGTCCTTTCCGTATCATAAAGTCGGGGACCCCGATAGCAGGCCTGGACTCCGGAACTATAGTTCTGGAACATCAGCGTCCTGTAAACGTCCAAATGTTCGTCAAGCGGTTCTATGGTGGCAGCGTCTCCGCCGCCGTGATATTGCGTCAGCGGAACAAAACTCCACAGAGCAGACTGCGGACGCTCGTAGGTGCAGTCATTGTTCAACTGGCGGGTATGCAATATCTGATTTGCACGTGGCAGACTCCAATTCACTTCCTTGTAACCTATGCTGGTTTTGGTGGTACCGTTGAGCAGATAAAAATCGGGAACATTCAGATATACACCTCTCTCGCACATCCTGTGATAGAATGAAGCTATCTTATAAAACTGTGTCCACTGAGAATCGTCCAGTCCCCTATGGCCGGGATGGTCAGTGCAAGTCGGATCGTAGCCATG
>JAZUEO010000161.1:0-4323 GCA_045640205.1 Candidatus Coprenecus sp.
CATGGCTACGATCCGACTTCTATGCTTATGGTGCCGTATGCGCCTGGATATGGGAAACAGCAGCAGGCATATGTGCCGACACTGACACACCTGGATTCACACATTTCATACTCCAGCCCATACCTGACAAAAGACTTGGATTCATCAAAGCCGAATATGCTTCGGCTGCCGGTCTTATCAAGAGCGACTGGAAATATGAAGGCGACAAGTGGATATGGAACTTCACCATTCCCAAAGGCACTTCCGCATCCGTCATCCTCCCCGGTGAAACTCAGGCCAAAGAATACAGGGCCGGCACCTACACCATTGAAAAGTAAGTTTTTCACAGTGTATGAAAACTTTCCGGACTCTCATTTGTGTCCTTGTTCTCGCGGCATCATGCGTGGATGATTCGCCGTATATCGATGATGAGTTCCGGATGCCTGACATACAGTGGCGACCTGTGCCACTCTGGTTTTGGAACAATACCACGGTAAACGAGGAACAGGCTCTGAACCAATTGACCCGAATGATAGATACGGACTTCTATGGAGGCTGCGCTATACTCCCTTTCGGCAAAAACTTTCAGCCCGAGTATCTGTCAGATGAATATTTCAAAATCTACGGAGCGGTCATTGATTTGGCAAGGGAGAAAGGCGCACAGATGTCAATATATGATGAATATGGATTCCCCAGCGGCAGTATGGGTGCTATCAACGGCAACGGAGTGGAAAGATTCGCAGACAGCCATCCCGGCCACACCATCAAACGTCTGGACAAGTATGAATATGAGACAAGGCCTTCATCTTCGTTCAGCGTGCAGCTTGGATTAGATGGGAAGCGTATGGCGACGGTCGCTATGGATAAGAGTACCGGTGAAATCATCTCCCTGTCCGACTGCATTTCAAATAGCGGGCTGCTCAATTGGGATGTACCATCTGAAGGCGAATGGACTGTAATGAATTTTCTGTGCGTTGACTCCGGTGACCCGAATGTAGACTACCTGTCCTCCGAATCGGTCAAACTCTTTGTAAATGACACACACGAACAGTACTACAAGCGCTTCGGCAAGGATTTCGGTACAGTAATTACCTCGACCTTTTTTGATGAGCCGACGCTATATCGCGCAGATGGCAGAATCTGGACCGAAAATTTCAACGACAAATTTCAGCAGAAGTACGGAATTTCCCCAGAGACCTTCTATCCTGCCCTGTGGTATTACGTAGGAGACAAGACGGCCGCCATCAGAAACATGATGTTCGGCACCAGAGCACAGATGTATGCTGAAGGATTTATGAAAACCATAGCAGACTGGGCCACTGAGCATAGAATACTGTCCACCGGTCACCAGGATCAGGAAGAAATTCCGAATACCGTCAGTGTGGCCGGAGACCTCCTTCTCGACGGCAAATACATGACTATGCCCGGAATAGACAAGATCGGTGGCGACCGTCCTGCGGAGCATTTCTACAAAGTGGTGTCTTCGTCGGCCTACAACTGGGACCACGACAAAGTAATGTCCGAGACTTTCGGCGCTATGGGGGACATCACTTTCGACACGATGTACAGCATCGCTGTCGAGCAGTACACCAAAGGCATCAACAACCTCATACCGCACGCCTTCTGGTACGATGACGACAACGTCACTTTCCTGCCCGAACTTTCCACTCGCAACCCTCTTTACCGCGATTCCCTGCCTGATTTCAACAAATTTCTCTCGCGTCTCAACTACATTCTGGCGCGTCCCGGCCGCCACGTTGCCGACATTGCCCTCCTCTATCCGATACATACCCTGCAGGCGGGACATCATCTCGACGGTGAACTGCACTGGTATCTTGGAGGTGTCACGATACCGGGCACCGACTACAGTTCTATATCACGTATCCTCTCCGATGAAATCGGCACTGACTTCACTTATCTCCATCCCGAAGTAATAGACGAAAAATGCAGCATCCAGGACGGAAAGTTAATAATGACAAACGAAATCAACACTGAATCTTACAATGTAATAATATTGCCCGGAGTCGATGTCATTTCCGCCAGCAATATGGCCAAAATTCACGACGCGTGGAAGCAGGGTGTGCGAGTAATATTCACGACCGGGACACCAAGCAAATGCGCCGACATAGATGGTAGCGATGATGCCATTTGTGCCACCGTAGAACAGATGCTGCGTTCTGACAGAAATCCCGCCATCTTTGTGACTGAACCGTCTGCAGCGCTTATCAGGGAAGCATTGCAGGGCATCCGTCCGGATGTTGCATTCAACTATGGAGGCGAACTTAACTACATCCACAAAGTCATCGAGGGAAAGAACGTCTTCCTATTCGGAAATATCGACAATACCACCAAGGAATCCGTCATCACATTTGCCCATAAGCCGGGCAAATGCTTCTGGATGGACCCGCATAGCGGCGACATCACCCCTGCAATCATTTCACGCAACGGGAATGGTACCTTCCGGACAGAACTCACACTTGCTCCTTCCCACGGAATGTTCCTTATCTCGCGTTAAGCATTCTTTTAAGAAATTGACCTCCGGCCTGCTTCGAATGCATTGAGATTGGCATTCACGACATCCTCTCCTTTACGGGAGAATATCCGTCTGATTCCATCCATCAGCTTTTCTACGGGAATTCCGAGCAGATGAGCACACGCTCCAAGCAGGACGATATTAGCACCTCTCGGATTACCGGCATCACGGGCTATCGCATCTATATCCAAGGATATGACGTGAGCGAAAGAAGACAACTCCTGCCTGATGCGTTCTATTTCCGGATAATTCGGAATATTTACAAAAGGAACAGATGACGTCACTATCCACCCGTCTTTCGAAAGATACGGCAGATAGCGCAGAGCCTCCATAGGTTCCATAGAAATAATCAAATCACAGCCACCTTGTGGAATAAGGTCAGAAGCTATCGCTTCAGAGGAAATACGGAGATTTGACTGTACGTCTCCACCCCGCTGACTCATACCGTGAACCTCAGCCTGCTTGATGAACAGACCTTCATTGATGGCTGCATCGCCTATCACTGTAGCGATTGATAAAATACCCTGGCCACCCACTCCGGCCAAAATAATATCCTTTTTCATTTTTCCTGTTTCTTACTGATTCTTTTTCTCCTTCGCATGTCGTCTGGCTGTCTGAATACATTCCCTGCGAGGAATAATAACTGAAACACCGTGATAATCAAGTTCTTCCTTAATGGTGCGGCGTATTTCATCCATATTCTTGGGAAGCGGAACGACCACTTTCAGATGTTCCGGATTCACTCCTATGCCACGGCAGATGGACTCTATCCGTCCTGTTCCCGCAGAATCCTGACCACCTGTCATACCTGTGGTAAGATTATCTGAAATTATCACCACGATATCGGAATTCGCGTTAACCGCATCCAGCAGTCCGGTCATACCTGAATGGGTAAAAGTGGAATCCCCTATGACAGCCACAGCCGGATACTGACCTGCATCCGAAGCCCCTTTTGCCATAGTTATTGAGGCCCCCATATCAATAGTGGAATGAATGGCCCTGAACGGAGGCAGATACCCTAATGTATAACAACCGATATCACTGAATACTTTACTGTCAGGATAATCTTTAAGAACATCGTTCAATGCCTCATATACAGATCTGTGACCACATCCCTGACATAATGCAGGCGGACGCGGAACCACCGTTTTCGAAGCGGGACAAGTTTCTAATGCGGGCATTCCAAGAGCCTTTCGGACAGAGTCAGGGGTAAGTTCTCCAGTCCGCGGAAGTTCACCGGAAAGGCGTCCCTTTATATCACAGCCGACAGTAAGAATACCTCGAATCTGTTCCTCCAGAAAAGGCTGTCCTTCCTCGACTATCAGGAGACTTCCGCACTCTCCGGCCATTTTTCGAATCAGCTTCTTCGGAACAGGATATTGTGAAATCTTAAGAATGGGCCAGGGACAATTATTCCCGACATTTTCACGAACATAATTATATCCTATGCCACAGGCAATGATTCCCATACTTTTATCCTTCCCCTCGAAACAGCGGTTCCAGACTCCCTCCTCCCCTTCTTTTTCCATCTGCTTGTAGCGTTCCAGGACCACAGGATACTGCCTTTTCGAATTGGCAGGCAAAAGAACCCAGGAAGCGGGGTTTTCAGGATATCTGATGTCTGCGGAAACCTCAGCATCTTCGGATACATCAACCACTGCTCTGGAATGAGCCATACGGGTAGTCACGCGGAGCAATACTGTCGTATGATACCTCTCCGACAATTCGAAACCATATCGCATCATATCGTATGCCTCCTGCTGGGAGGAGGGTTCCAGCACGGGCGCAAATGCGAACTGTCCGTAGAAACG
>JAZUEO010000162.1:0-4113 GCA_045640205.1 Candidatus Coprenecus sp.
CTCGGCTCAGGTAAGATGCGCATTGTCCGCTGTTATAAAACGACAAATCAGCGCACCGGGAACCTTTGATGAAAACGGCTGGATGACAGTAGGTTTCTGCGGTCACCAGATCCATATGGGAGAGAGTTACATTTCCACCGGAAGCGTGTATCTGTGTATGGAAGGACTCGTAGCCCTCGGACTTCCCGAAACGGACCCGTTCTGCAGCAGCCCGGCTCAAGACTGGTCAGGAAAAAAAGCGTGGTCAGGAGCCGATATGAAAGTTGACCACGCCCTATAGACCGGAATCACCGGAAAACTCACATAACATTATTTCATCGCAATTCCCACCTCACATTATCTTCAAGATTTCCTTCTGAGGTCTTCACACTGATGTCATTCCATCCCTTTTGGAGTGTAACGGGGAACCTGCAAACGTGATATTCATCAGGGACCATAGTACCAACTTTTGTTCCGTTGAGAAACAAAGTCACTTCCGGAGTATTGGTAAAAACAAGAACTTCCGTATCCTTGCGATACCTCAAGACATTTCTGCGACCTTCAAGATACACCATAGGATTTTTGCTCCAGTTAGCCTGATAGAAGTAATATGCATCCTTGCAAACTGTGCGGTCCCGGGTAACGAGTCCCTTGTCATTGATTCCGGCTCTGTCCCCTTCCGTGCGGTTGGCCGCTCCGAAATCAAACATATTCCAGATGAACGAGCCCCATACGAAATCACGCCGGTCAAGAATCTTCCAATTTTCCATATGGTACCAGGTCTGCCAGTTTTCCGGATGCCAGCGCCCCGGGGCCACAGGCTGTTTGAGAGAATCCTGCTGGTGGTAAATGCTTGCTCCTGCGCCATATTCGCTGATTGCAATTCTGGCTTCCGGAAACTCTGCGTGATACTTGTCCAGAAATGCAGCAAGTGTAGCAGGGGTACTCCCATACCATCCGTCGTAACGGTTGAAACCTATTTCATCGGTCACCATACCCATCGGGTCACCGTACTGATTACAAGCAGCAGTAGTAGGACGATAGGGGTCAAGTTCGTGGGCAAGCGCATTCAATTGCCTGATGTATTCAAGGGGATTATCCCCATCAGGCTTGAGTTCATTGAACAGGCCCCATACTACGATAGAAGGATGGTTATACTGTTGGTGGATGAGTTCGTTAAGCTGCTGTATGCCGTTGGCCTTGAATGAATCTTTATTGATAAAACCCTTGTCCGCATATCCTCCAGGGCCAACAAAAGGAATCTCAGCCCAGGTCACAATTCCATATTTGTCCATCATATCATAAAAATATGATGAATGAGGATAATGAGAACCGCGAAGAGCATTCACACCCATTTCAGACATAAGTCGTGCATCCTGTTCGTGATGCTCAGGACGAAGAGCATTGCCTACCTCAGCTCTTTCCTGATGACGACAAACGCCTCTTAATTTCAGATGTTCACCATTAAGAAAGAATCCCTTTTCGGCATCAAAACTGAAAAAACGGAGTCCTAGCGGCTGCTTCACCTCGTCTATTTTCACATCGCCTCTCCATAGCGAGACCGTAAGACTGTACATAAACGAATCTTCAGTAGAATTCCAGAGGTGAGGATTTCTGATAGTCAAAGATACTGTTTCGTCGGTTTGACCGCCGACACTGATTTTACTCTCCCTCTGTAAAATGCTCCTATCCCCATCCTTAACCACCACCTGCAAACGCAGATTCTCGGAATCTGATGCAGAAAGTTTGACACGCACGTCCACATCAGCAGACTTTGCCGTCACATTTTTCTGGTCGATATAGACTCCGGGAGAAGCGAAATCACAAGGGCTGATGCAGCTTTTGT
Source organism: Candidatus Coprenecus sp. (assembly GCA_045640205.1). Classification (GTDB taxonomy): domain Bacteria; phylum Bacteroidota; class Bacteroidia; order Bacteroidales; family UBA932; genus Minthomonas. The sequence continues at coordinate 1,826 of JAZUEO010000162.1, forward strand.
CCGTAACAATGAAATAAACGTCCCGGTACAATCCACCCCCGATATTAAAGTCACCCACAAGGGGCATTACGTCAAGTTGTTCGGAATTGTTGACACGGGCCCAGAGTATATTTTCCTTTCCATACTCCAACCGGTCAGTAAGTTCGTAAACGAAAGCGGTATAACCGCCTCTATGTTCGCCCACAAACTTACCGTTCAAGAAGAAATCACATACACTGTTGGCTCCTTCGAAACGTATGAACACCCTTTTATTCTGCCACTCTTGAGGAATATACACCTTCTTGGTGTAATTACCTATGCCGCGATGATAATAAAGTTCGCCGGCAGTACCGTCCAGAGCATTCCAGCAATGAGGAACCTGGACTACAATCCCCGACTTTTTGTCGAACTCATATCCGAAACGGAATAGCCAGTTTGAATTCAAACTGACAATCTCTCTCTCCGCAAATGCGGAAAGAGAGATTATGCTGAAAAATAAAATTAACGCAGTACGTCTCATTTCGCTTCTATATCTCTTTTTCTCTTGAGAGCTTCAAGGAAATAATAGTCGGCATAGTTCAAAGGTTTGTCAACCTGGCCTCCGTGAGGTATGCTGCCGACACTGTGCATCAGCAGAAAGCCTCCGTTGGTTCTAATCTCGGCACGATATGCACTGCCGGAGAGAGATTCCATTATCTTATCGGCATATTCCTTATATTGAGCGGGATTTTCTACATCCATAGTGCTGATTTCATATAGAGCCGATGCGATGATGGCGGCGCTGGAGGCATCCCTGCATTCATCGGGAACGTTCGGCGCGCACATATCTCACCAAGGGACACAGTCTTCTGCCATATTCGTATGATTTTTCATCATATTGAACGTAGCGATGGCCTGTTCGATATACTTTTTGTCTCCGGTGAAACGATAGGTCATAGCATATCCGTAGATGGCCCAGGCCTGACCACGGCTCCAGATGGAATCATCCGAGTAACCTTGAGCCGTCACCTTCTTGCGTACGGCGCCGGTTTCGGGGTCATAATCGACTACATGCCAGGTGCTGGCATCAGCGCGGAAATGTTCCTTGAGGGTACGGTCGGCATGACGGATGGCCACTTGTCTGTATTTGTCATCTCCGGTAAGTTCCGTAGCCTTGAACAAAAGCTCCAGATTCATCATATTATCTATTATGACGGGGCATTTTCTGTCAAGTTCTTCACTTGCCTCCCAGGACTGAATGAGACCGGGTGCTTCGCGCCAGCGGGTGCAGAGTGATTCTGCAGTCTGAATAATGATGGCCTTGTAATCAAGCCCTTTCAGACGCATTCCGTTTCCGAAACTGCACATACAGATGAATCCGACATCGTGGTTATCGGTTATGTACTGGACTCCACTGATGGCTTCAGTCAGTTTCTGCGCTTCCTGCGCATACTTTTCATCACCGGTAAGTTCATACATATACCACATACTGCCGGGGAAGAATCCTCCGACCCAGGCCCTCTCGTTCACAAACTCTATACTTCCATCTTCCTTGACAGTGAAAGGTGTCCTGATTTCTCCATTCATCTTTTCATACTCATCCACAGTTTTCAAGGCCACTTCGTACTGGGCTTTCGCATAATTGATGTTTTCATCGATGAAAGATTCTCCTCCATCCTTGCAGCCTATGCATAGAGCAAACGCTGCGACAATAATAAGTAGTCTTTTCATTATTTTTTGCTTATGGTTATCGAATATGTTCCGTTCTTCTGGAGTTTGCGGGCCTTCAGGCTGATTCTGCATATTTCATCACCCCAAACGTGGGAAAGATTCCCGTCTTTGAGTTTGATGACTTCCGTATCTGCCGAGAAGGTATTCTTGTCATATTTCATTTCCATCGTGCGACCCTGAACTTTGACTGTGATGATGCCTGGTACACTCGTATCCACGTCACCCCAAGTCATGAAATTGAGCACATTGGGAGCCGAAGCCTCCGAAAGGGAGAACTTGTCGGTTACCTTGACAGTCGCACCGTTCATAGTGTATGAACGTACCCACTTCTGAACCTTGGCCTCGGCGGGATAAGCCCCTGCGATGTTTACCGAGAAACTCTTAGGAGTAGAAATACACTCCGATGCACGATATTGTTCTCCATCCTTTTGTGCCACACCATTGATTTCAGGCACGTTATGATAAAGGCTCTGCATAGTCCAGATGGAATATCTTTCACTGCTGAATGTCTGACGGGTATAAGTGCCGACACCTGCATCGATGAGAACAGGAAGGTTATCGTAATAGAGATTGACACTGCCTATATCATTATGATTATG
>JAZUEO010000163.1:0-2542 GCA_045640205.1 Candidatus Coprenecus sp.
CGGTGGTAGGATTGAAATAAGCCACCTCCAGGAAAACAGAAGTGGTGCTTTCGCTGATACCGGAATCAAGTCCTCCGAATACGCCGGCGATACACATAGGTTCCTGAGCATTGCAAATCATCAGGTCCTTGTCGGAAAGAGTCCTTTCCACGCCGTCGAGGGTCACGAATTTCTCCCCTTCTGAAGCTCTTCGAACCACGATTTTCCGTCCCTTCACCTTATCCAGGTCGAAAGCGTGCAGAGGCTGTCCCAGCTCCATCAGGATAAAATTGGTGATATCCACCACGTTATTTATAGGTCTCAAGCCTACGGCAATGAGTTTTTTCTTCAACCAATCGGGGGATTCGGCGATTCTTACGTTCTTCAACGTGACGCCCATATACCTCGGTGCCAATTGGGGGTCATCCACTTGTACGGGAACCGCTTCACCGGCACCTTCCCTGAATGCCGACACGTCCGGATACCTTAATCCCCCGCCCAGTTTATTATACTTCAAATAAGCGCTGAAGTCACGTGCGACCCCGATATGCGATGCACCGTCCACTCTGTTGGGGGTCAGACCGATGGTGTATATGGTATCTCCCTTCAGATTCAGATACTCCCTGGCAGGGATGCCGACGGCAGTATCTTCCGGAAGAACCATAATCCCTTCGTGGGATGTACCGATTCCGAGTTCATCCTCGGCGCAAATCATCCCGAGAGACTCTTCACCGCGAATTTTGCCCTTCTTGATTTTACAACCCTCCCCATCAGGAGTAGGAAGCTGGGCTCCAACGGTAGCCAGAAGTACTTTCTGTCCGGCCGCCACATTCGGAGCTCCGCAAACCACCTGAAACGGTTCAGATCCGACAGTCACCTTGGTGATATGAAGATGGTCTGAATTCGGATGGGCATAACATTCCAGAACTTCGGCGGTAAAAACACCTTCAAGGCCTCCCGGTATGTCTTCCACTGTGGAAACTTCTTCAACTTCCAGACCTATGAAAGTAAGAACCTCTGCCACTTCGGCCGGATTCATTTCAAAATCCACATATTCTTTGAGCCAGTTATAGGATATATTCATAATGGTAATTATTAGTCAAACAATGAGTCAATGAATGATTTCTTGTCAAAAATCTGAAGGTCCTCGATTCGCTCCCCTACACCGATGAACTTGACGGGAATCTTGAACTGGTCGGCGATTCCGAGGACAACTCCTCCCTTCGCAGTACCGTCAAGTTTGGTCACCGCCAGAGAAGTCACGTCCGTGGCCTTGGTAAACTCTCTGGCCTGATGAAAAGCATTCTGCCCGGTAGAACCGTCAAGCACCAGAAGAACCTCGTGGGGTGCATCAGGAATAACCTTTCTCATAACGTTTCTGATTTTCGTCAGTTCGTTCATCAGATTAATCTTGTTATGCAGCCTCCCGGCTGTATCTATCAGTACGATATCGGCATCCCGTGCGACAGCGGACTTCACGGTATCGAATGCCACGGAGGCAGGGTCAGCACCCATTTCCTGCTTTACGACAGGTACGCCGGCTCTCTCGCTCCAGATTACAAGCTGGTCAACAGCAGCGGCACGGAAAGTATCGGCAGCCCCGATAACGACATTCTTGCCGGAGGCCTTCAGCCTTGCGGCAAGCTTTCCTATGGTAGTGGTCTTCCCCACTCCGTTCACACCCACTACGAGAACGACGTAAGGTTTTATGGAGGAATCGAAAATCTCCTCTTCCGAAACATCCTTCGCATCCACGTTAAGGAGTGAGCACATAATATCTTTCAGTATGGAATGAAGTTCTTCAGAATCCATATACTTGTCACGTGCCACCCTTTCCTCAAGCTTATCTATGATTTTCAAAGTGGTATCCACCCCTATGTCGGATGCTATGAGGGCGTCCTCGATATCATCCAGTATGGAATCGTCCACCTTGGACTTACCCATCACTGCTCGCGAAAGCTTCTCGAAAATACCCTGTTTGGTCTTGGTCATTCCGGCTTCAAGAGCCTTCTTGTCCTCATTGACATTCTCCGTACCCTTATTACTCTTCCAGAAAAAGCCCATTTCCCATTTTCTATAGATTAGTCACTATTCCTTAACAATCTGCAAAGATATGAAATCTTCATCAAAGAAGGAAGTTCTTGCCTCTATGAACTATCTTGACATTTACAATTTCCTGACCATCATTTCAGCAATTTCAAGACAGTATGCTTTTCCAGAATCTTCCCGTCGGCATCCATTACAGAAAAGCAGTCTGTACCGTCACCCATTGGTGTTCGTGCGAAGAAAAGCCTGCGTCCGGTCCGAACCGACTTCTTCGCAGCTGAAAGAGCTTCCTCCCCCGTATGATATGAGAATACAAGGGCCTTTTCCTTTCCTCTCTGCCGGTGCCTGGAATCAGATTCCCGAAGTTCCTGCTTCGCATCATAATCACGGTCCCATTGCCTGTAAAATTCTATTTTCTCATCTTCAAAAAGTGACAACTGGGTATCCGGGTCATGAGTCAGTTTGAATACGCCGAACCCGACTTGTCTCAATGGAGTGACACCATCCCAGACCATTG
>JAZUEO010000164.1:0-4560 GCA_045640205.1 Candidatus Coprenecus sp.
GATGTTGGGAGAGCAGACTCATAAGTGGAAGAACTACTACAAAACAAACAAAGGCCCTGAGAAAGATGAAGAAATAATCTTATCTTTGACAACGGATGTTAGGACTAGTCTTCAAACATCAGGACTTTGACATCAAAAGTCTAATAATCTGTAAACAAAAATCAGGACGAGTCACGGTCCAAAGTCCCTTGCCCACAGGCTCCACAGCCTTGTCTACTACAAAGTCAGAAAAAATCCAAAGTCCCCAAATCGCAATCTCAGCGGTCTGGGGACTCGAATTATACTAGCTTCGACAAAATCGAAGTGTCAAAGACAGGAAATTACATAAAAAATGGGATTTTCCTCTATTTTCGAAACAGTGAATATGACCATCGCCGAAGCCTATGAAAAAAGAGGTTTGGATATTTGAGTGTCATAGACTATTTTTGCACGTCAATTAATAACAAAAACCATCATCTATGGGACAGCAGAATCAGCAGGGAGGGAATCAAATAGACCTTTCTCTTTCAGCGGAAGTGGCCAAAGGCAGCTACTCCAATTTGGCTTTGATTACGCATTCCGATAACGAATTCATCGTCGATTTTGCCAGAATGCTTCCTGGATTTCCTAAACCGGAAATCTGCAGTAGGATTATAATGACCCCCGAAAACGCCAAGAAACTGTTTTTGGCATTAAGAGACAATCTTGACAAATTTGAGAACCAATACGGAGACATCAAACTGAAAACACAGCAGAATCCGATTCCTATGGGTTTCGGACCCAGCAGTGCCGAAGCATAAACTTATGAATTCCATATCTTTTATCGGAGCGGGAAATGTTGCACACAGAATGGCCATTGCCCTTCAGGAAAAGGGGTGCATAATCCCGCATATCTGGAACAGAACTCCGGCCAAGGGTGCCAAATTGACCAGGATTTTGAACTCCAATCTTCCTGCCAGTACTTCCAGAAACGCTTTCGGTGCCGGATTGCTCACACCAGTCCCCACTGGGACTCCTACCGTGTGTGCATCATCCCTGACAGACCTTCTGGATTCGGATATGATAATTATAGCAGTATCCGATGATGCGATTCCTGAGATATCACGTGCATTGGCCCAGCAGGTCCATAATGCAGTATTATGCGGTGAAAACGAACATCTTCCCATAATCGTACACACTTCCGGGGCTACCGACATCAGCGTTCTCGATTCACTGAAAAACGAAGGATGCAAATGCGGTGTACTCTATCCATTGCTGACCCTATCCAAATCAAAAAGCGTGGATTTCAAGACCGTACCATTTCTTCTGGTAGCGAATCACGTCAAAACTATGAATGCCCTGAAGAAGTTCTGTCATATCCTCGGTTCTGAGCATTACGAATGTGATTCTCATCAGAGGCTTATGCTCCACATAGCGGCAGTATTTTCCTGCAATTTCACCAACTATCTGCTCTCCCTTGCCTTTGAAACAGCGGGAAAGGAACATTCCCTCCTCCGCCCCACCACATTGGAGATGATAAGGAAATCATTCAGCCAGTCACCTCAGGCGGCCCTGACAGGTCCGGCAAAACGAGGCGATATGATGACCATCGAAAAACACATAAAGACACTCGAAGAGGCCGGAATGACCGAGCATTCTGAAGTTTACCGTCTTCTGACGCAGAAGATAACAGCAAGGAACAAACGCTGAAACAGATTTCAAACATCCACGACAATGTCAGATATTAAATATAAAGAGAAACTTTCCCGAATCCGTGCATTTGCTATGGACGTTGACGGAGTCCTTACCGATGGTGGTGTTTTCGCCACATCGGACGGAGATCTCCTCAGAACATTCGATTCAAAAGATGGATTCGGTCTGAGAATGTGCAAAGTTAAAGGCTATCCGGTAGGAATCATCACGGGAGGTTCTTCAGAAAGCGTAAGCAAAAGAGCACTTGGACTCGGTATCGACGAGTTCAACATATACCTCCATGCCAGAGATAAGGTTCCCTCATTCATCAAATTCTTGGAAGACAATAATTTGAAAGCAGAAGAAGTCGCCTATGCCGGAGATGACATACCTGACATCGGCATACTTTCGATATGCGGACTCTCATTCTGTCCTTCGGACGCAGTTCCTGAGGTCAAGGCTGTATGCGATTACGTGTCCCTGCACAGCGGCGGTCACGGATGCGTACGTGATATGATAGAACAGGTTATGAAAACCCGAGGAGACTGGAACTTCGAAGCTGAGCTTCATTCCAAGTGGTTCTGAACCATACAGTTACTCCTGTCGGACAAAGAACCACGCTGTATGGCTTTTATTTAATCAATTGTTTTTCAATGGACTGAAGGAGAGCATACTGTGCTCTGGCCCTCACGAGGTTATGCGTGGGATATTTGATGCGGTAATAGTGGTCTCCGTCAAGATAATCCATCAGGAAACGGAGAACCTGTTCAAAAGTGATGTAATATCCGGAAAAAGGAAGGTATTTCCGTTCAATGGGTAGCAAAAAATCACTTGTCTGTGACAGATATCCTTCGAGAAGGGCTTCATACATCGGCATTGACATAGAAACGTTTTCAAGACAGGTATCATCTTCGAGTCCGGTATTTGTGTATGAACGGACAGCATCTCCGAAATCGTATAGGCAGGGAGCGCGCAGAACCGTGTCCAAATCTATCATACAAAGGACATCCCCGTTTTCATCGAAAAGCATATTGCTGATTTTGGTATCATTGTGAGTGACACGTGCAGGAATCTGCCCTGAATCGATAAGGGTGAAGAACTCGAGCATCTCCTTTCTTCTTGATTCTATCCACTCTATCTCAGTCATACATTCCGATACTCTTCCGACAGGGTCCCTGGATACTACATCATCCCATTGTTGAAATCTGAATTTGATATTATGGAATCCCGGCAGGGTGTCCACCAGACTCTCCTTGAAATCAGATAGCAGAGCCTGGAATTTACCCATCCCTATACCTCCTTTTCTGGCCATTTCCGGTGTATCTGCCTTGTCTACGGCACCGGAATTCGGAATGAAAGTCGTCATAACCCAATATCCGGCGCAGTCCCCGGATTCTTCATACCACCAGTTTTGTCTATCCTTGGCAGGTACGATAGTAAGTGTGGATTTGTTAGGGTCCAGTCCTTGAGAAATGGCTTTTGACTTGATGTGCGCCGTCACTTTCTGAATGTTGGACATCATTCCCGGAATATCTTTGAAAATGTTGGAATTTTTCCTCTGGAGGATATATTTTCCTTCTGACGTGGTGACAATGACAGTGTCATTGATAAAGCCTTCTCCCATAGGGACGATTCTGATATCGGAATCGAACAGAAAGTGTGTACTAATAGTCTGTAATGTCTCTGTATTCATATTTGTCTATTGTTATTTCTATCTGCCTGTCACTCGCAGGAAGGCCGAAATACCGGAAGGCATCGGAAGGAATATTGACTCTGACTGCTACCGGTTCCCGGGCGAAATTGACAGCACACAAATATAACTTATCTCCATCAAATCTCAAAAAAGAGTAAACTTTATCCGCATTGTACAAATCGGAATGCAGATTGGCGTACTGAAGATCATAGCAGCCTCCGTGGCGGAATGCTGCACATTCGACGGCGAGAGACAGAAGTTCCCGATAGGATTCATATATTTTCGCTGATCTTTCTGAAAGAAAAAGGGTTTCCTTACCTTTCCTCATCCCCTTCAGATAATCGCTCACGCAAGGTATGCTCCACCAGTCGTATATGGTGGTCCTGCCGTCGGAGCCGCTGAAACCTGCTGATTCCATACCATCCTCCCCTATTTCCTGACCGAAGTACAACATAAAAGGAGCATTATTGAAAAGAAGCGATGCCGCCGTGGCGGCAATTCCTTTGAACGGGTCACCGCAGACAAATGGGGAAGAAAGACGCGGTTCATCGTGATTCTCCATAAAATTCAACATTCTCGGCTGGATATCTCCAAGTCTCTGCCATGCCCCGGTGAGAGCGGATGCACTCCATCCGTTCTTTAAAATACCGAAGAGAGTGTCATAGAAACAGGATTTGTCATACAGATAATCGAAACCGGCCGAAAGGAATTCGCGATATCTGTCAGGCTGATAAACCTCTGCGATGAACAGTGTCTGCGGATAGGCGGCTTTTATCTGTGGAATGCACCAATTCCAGAAATCAAGCGGAACCAGCTCTGCCATATCACATCTGAAACCGTCAGCACCTCTGCTGCACCATAGCAGCAGAATATCCCGCATCTTTTCCCAAGTGTTACGGTTTGAATAATTGAGTTTGACAGTATCAGTCCAGTCTCCATCGTGATATCTGCCGGGATAGAAATTTTCTTCGGTGAATTCGAAAGAGGAACGCTTATCATAGTTACAGGAAACGTGATTCGGAACGAAATCCAAAATAACTCCCATTCCGGCAGAATGGACACGGGAAACCATTTCGAAAAATTCCATCAGCCTCGTTTCGGGATTCACGGCCAGATAGGGATTGACGTCGGCGTAATCACTGATGGCATACGGTGAACCGGCCATTCCCTTGACCTCCGGTTCCGGATAAGTAGAATGGCGAATGACGCCTGTGAAC
>JAZUEO010000165.1:0-3973 GCA_045640205.1 Candidatus Coprenecus sp.
CTTTCCATATTGCCTTTCGGCAATGGAGCGGAAAGAATGCTCTCGAATGCAGACAGTTCCTGCCACATCAGTGGTTTGAACTTTAACATCCACGACAAGAGGCACTTGCTCAGAGCTGCCCAGGAAGGCATAGTATTTTCGTTAAAATACGGGATCGACATAATGGAAAATATGGGGATTCCGGTCAGGAAAATCCACGCAGGGAAAGCGAATATGTTCCTGAGCGGAATATTCAGGGACACTCTCGCCGGAGTGACCGGAGCCACCATCGAACTATATGACACCGACGGCAGCATAGGAGCGGCCAGAGGAGCAGGCATCGGTGCCGGAATCTACGCCGACCCAGCAGAAGCATTCGGCAGCCTTGAGTGCCTGAACGTCATCGAACCCGACGTAAAATCCGCTTCCATGTATATGGAAGCATACCAACAATGGAAACAACTTTTAAAAACCAACATAATATGAAAGAATTTTTTCCTGAGATTCCAGTAATCAAATTCGAGGGCAAGAACAGCAAGAACCCTCTGGCTTACCGCTACTATGATGCGAACAAAATCGTAATGGGCAAGAAAATGAGCGAATGGCTCAAATTCGCTATGTGCTGGTGGCATACACTCTGTGCCGAAGGCCGCGACCAGTTCGGCCCCGGAACCAAGATTTTCCCGTGGAATGCATCTGCAGACCCCATCCAGGCCGCGAAGGACAAGGCCGATGCCGGTTTCGAAATAATGACCAAACTGGGCATCGAATACTATTGCTTCCACGATGTGGACCTCGTAAAAGAATCGGACGACATCGAAGAATACGAGAAAAACCTGAAGGAAATAGTAGCATACCTTAAAAAGAAACAGAGCGAAACAGGAATCAAACTTCTCTGGGGAACAGCTAATGTATTCGGTCACAAACGTTATATGAACGGTGCGTCCACCAATCCCGATTTCGACGTTGTGGCACGCGCCATCGTCCAGATAAAGAACGCCATAGACGCGACCATCGAACTCGGTGGCACTAACTATGTGTTCTGGGGGGGACGGGAAGGTTATATGAGTCTTCTCAACACCGATATGGGACGCGAGAAGAAACATATGGCCACAATGCTGGGAATGGCCCGCGATTATGCCCGCAAGAAAGGCTTCAAGGGAACCTTCCTCGTAGAGCCCAAGCCGATGGAGCCCACCAAGCACCAATACGACTTCGACACCGAAACGGTAATAGGTTTCCTGAAGGACAATGGACTTGACAAAGACTTCAAAGTAAATATAGAGGTAAACCACGCAAATCTTGCCGGACATACCTTCGAGCATGAACTGGCCTGCGCTGTAGATGCCGGTATGCTCGGCAGCATAGACGCCAACAGGGGTGACTATCAAAACGGATGGGACACCGACCAGTTCCCCATTGACAATTTCGACCTGATTCAGGCCATGATGCAGATTATCCGCGGTGGAGGCTTCAAAGACGGAGGCACAAACTTCGATGCCAAGACACGCCGTAATTCCACCGACCTCGATGATATATTCATAGCTCACATCTCCGCTATGGATGCTATGGCAAGAGCTCTTGAAAATGCTGCCGAACTTCTTGAAAAATCTCCGATAAAGGATATGGTCGCCAAACGTTATGCATCATTCGACAGTGGTGAAGGCAAACTTTTCGAAGAAGGAAAACTCACTTTGGAACAAGTTTACGAATACGGAAAGAAACACGGAGAACCTGCTCAGACCAGCGGAAAACAGGAACTTTACGAGGCCATCGTAAATATGTACTGCTGATATGAATCAGAAAGACAAAGGTTCAGGTTTTTACCTGTTCTACATCGTATTGGTCGCTGTCATCGGCGGTCTTCTCTTCGGATATGACACAGCTGTCATTTCCGGTGCGGAAAAAGGGCTTCAGGCATTTTTTCTGAGTGCGGAAGGCTTTCAATATACAGGGATACTCCACGGCATCACCTGCTCCAGTGCTCTTCTCGGCTGCATAATCGGAAGTGCATTGTCAGGTTTGTTTGCCGGGCGGTTCGGAAGAAAGAAGAGCCTGTTCATAGCAGGCATCTGCTTCTTCCTTTCAGCCGCAGGCTCTTACTGTCCCGAATTCCTTTTCTTCGAAAAAGGAATACCGACCGTATCCCTGCTGGTGGCATTCAACCTGTACAGGATACTTGGAGGGATAGGAGTGGGTATGGCTTCGGCCATCTGCCCTATGTATATAGCAGAAATATCTCCTGCCGACAAACGAGGCAAACTGGTTTCCTGGAACCAATTCGCCATCATCTTCGGGCAGCTGGTAGTCTATTTCGTAAATCTTGTGATTCTCGGCGACCACATCGCCCCTAAGATGGAAAGCCTTGCAGAAGGACTCAGCACCATCATCAATACCGATGCACTTGCCGCTGACGGTCATTGGAGCGTAACCACCGGATGGAGGCTGATGTTCGGCAGCGAGTGTATCCCTGCGGCATTATTCTCCATCTTCATACTCCTTGTTCCCGAGACACCCAGATACCTGGCTATGACGGGCAGGGATGACAAGGCAATAGCCGTTCTCTCCAGAATCAACGGCCGTTCCAAGGCTGAAGAAATTCTCGGACAGATAAAATCGACCGTAAGTGAAAAAAAGGAGAAACTCCTGACTTACGGATGGATGGTCATCTTCGTAGGGATAATGCTGAGTGTATTCCAGCAAGTTGTCGGAATCAATGCCGTCCTGTATTACGCCCCGCGCATCTTCGAATCGATGGGAATGGGAAATCCTATGATGCAGACCGTTCTGATGGGCATCATCAATATCAGCTTTACACTTGTGGCCATTTTCACCGTAGAGAAGATAGGCCGTAAAATACTCCTGATTACCGGTTCCATCGGTATGGCCATCGGAGCACTGGGAGTATGTCTGGCTGACGTTCTGCCCGGACTGCCCGGATTCATAGGAGTCATCAGTGTAATGGTTTACAGTGCATCGTTTATGTTCTCCTGGGGTCCCATCTGTTGGGTGCTGATATCGGAAATCTTTCCGAATACCATTCGTGGAGCTGCCGTGGCCATCGCTGTCGCAGCCCAGTGGATATCGAACTTCGCAGTTTCAAGCACATTTGTCCCTATGTACAGTTGGAGTCCGTCCGCAACCTACGGTTTCTACTGTCTGATGTGCCTGGCCGCTGCATGGTTCGTATGGAAACTCGTTCCCGAGACCAAGGGCAAGACCCTGGAAGATATGACTAAGCTCTGGAAGAGTATATGAGTCTTCTGACGTTCTGTCTGACAGATATGTCGGCTCAATGGCGAGTCGGGCTTTATGGTGGAGCGGATTGATGTTCAAGAAACATCCGGTACGGATACGATTATGCCCGTACACGCATGACTGTTCCCGGAGGCGTGGCAGGTTTGACGGGACAATACAATTTCCTCGACTGGCTTGGCATAAGAATGGATATCAATATGCAGTGACGCAATTACAATGACACCTACAGCGTATTGGAGGATAAGTATCAATATAGAAACACTTATCTGAATATCCCGCTGATGGCCAGTTTTTCCTTTGGCGGAAAGAAACTGCGCGGATATGCCAACATCGGTGGATACGCAGGTATCTGGACGTCCAAGGATGTCAAATATCAGATCAATGCTTCTATAAGTGGTGCTGATACAAACACCGAATATGGGATGTCCGGCTTTTCTGATGCGGACAGGAAATTCGATGCGGGACTTGTAGGAGGATTGGGAGTTTCGTACAATTTCTTCAGCAATCTGGAGGCATTTGCAGAAAGTATGATATATTATGGACTCACAAACAGCCACAACACCGGCTCATCAAGATTTGAGCAGCCTTCATACGACACGACTCCGTGCTTGTGTGTCGGGCTGAGGTGGACATTCAAAAAGAGAAACTGACTATGAAAACAAGAATTTTTACTGCGACAGCAACGGTTCTGCTTTTAACAGTTTCACTGTTTTCATCCTGCCGAAGAGACCCCCCC
>JAZUEO010000166.1:0-15674 GCA_045640205.1 Candidatus Coprenecus sp.
TCTTGCAGCAAAGACGAACCTGAGAGGTTCACCGCCGAGGAAATAGAGGAGTATAACTTCCAGCAGATCAAGCTGAAGAAGATCAACAATTACCTCTTTGAGGTGACCAACAACGATTTCTATACCAGGTATTATTATAACCCGTATACCTATGGAGACGAATTTATGGGTATCAAGGAGTGGCACGGTGCGTGTGCCGGTGTCCGCAACGGCGACTTTGTAGGTCGTAACTTCGACTGGGAATGTTCAGAAATGCCCGAGTTCATAGTGCGCATCCCTGCCGACAAGAACCATCACGCTTCCATCGGCATCTGCAATTCGAACATGGTGAAGAGCGCCCCTACGGAAGGCTGGCTGTCCCAAATGCTTGTCAATGACATCTCGAACAACTGCTTCGACGGCATCAACGACTGCGGTGTATGCGCTATCTCGCTGGTGGTGCATTACGCAGACGACACCGAGAAAACGATCAAAGGCACGAAACCCGGAGCGCCCTTTGCACTGCACGGCGCAAATGTAGTGCGCTATATTCTGGACAAGGCTACGTCGGCCGAAAATGCCGTACAACTTCTTCAGGAGCCCAACATTTACGGCTCATTGGGAGAGTACTCCTTCCATTGGATGATTTGTGACGAGAAAGACAATTATTTAGTGGAACTCATTGACAGCAAGGTTGTAGCGACAAAGGCCGAGAACAATCCCGTGGAAAGGTTCCGTAAACCCATCATTACCAATTTCTACCTGTTTAAGGATCTCGGCGTGCAGAAGGTTCCGTGCGGAGTGGAGCGTTATGACATCCTTGCCGCCAACTATGACAATGCCGGTAGCGCCAAGGGAATGTTCGAAACAATGGAGAAGGCAAGGTACTCACGAAAATATGACGGCAAGGACCCGTCGACTCTCGCCGGCGCTCCGGACCTCAACTGGTATTCGGAATATCTCGCGCATATGCCGAACTACAAGGACATCTTCGGACCTCTCCTCTATAATGAATTTCCTAAGACCGATGAAGACAGACAGCGCATCTGGAAAGATGTCATGAGCCTGGATATCGAGCGTAACGCCATTTCCAAGTTCGAAAATCCACGAATGAACCCGATGTCCGCGTGGACCTGCCATACGACAGTCTTCAATATCAAGGAGAGGACGATGCAGATAGTCATCGGCGAGAAATACGATGACATCATCCCTTCCGCCACGACTTCATTCAAAATCAACGCCGGCGAGTAGATCGACTGAAGAAACTATTTCTTCATATCTTTCCTCCGCTCCAGCAGCACCGGAGCCCCGAGAGGTTTAAAGAATGTGGACTTGCTGACTGCGGGAACTTCAGAAGGAGCCCTGACCGTATCGGGGGTTCGAATCCCCCCCCCCTCACCGCCAGTTTGTTTCAAAGGGTTTGCATTAAGGCAAACCTTAATTTTTCGGGATGTGGCGCAGTTGGCTAGCGCACCTGCTTTGGGAGCAGGGGGTCCCCCGTTCGAGTCGGGGTATCCCGACAATAAGGCAGAAATGCCTCGCATCTATCACCTTTGATGTAATTTCATTCCCTGTAATGCCCTTCTGGAGAAAAAGAGCGGGATATGCTCAAACGGCTCGATCAGAATACACCTCTGATCTTTCACTCCGATATGCTTGATATAATCCATATTGACTATGGTCCCTTGATTCAGTTTTATGAAGGAAGGGCATAATCCGGAGACCTTATCAGCGCGATAATCCCTCGGCATCGAGACATATACCCCTTCTTTAAGAAGCGCTTTCCATCTGCGCGATTCTGCCTGGTATGTAAACAAAACCAACTCTCCTATCGCGACAAAACGGGTCCCAGTGATATCTTCCACAGTGATTCTGTTTTCCCCGGTGGCCATCTTCAGATTTTCCATTTTCAAGTTTCTAATGATTTCTTCAGTCTTTTTACGCTCTGTTTCACGCTCGGAGAGAATTCGCCTGATGAAAAACACACATAAGCACAAAACAAGAATGATTATCAGAATCAACATGCTCATCCGAGATATTCTGGCATCCTTCGCTCTGATTCTGATTTGCTGGCGAAGAATGGTGGTGTCCCTTGAATAACGGAATTCAGCCTCGGCGAAATTGGCGTCCAGTATACTCCGAAGAAGAGAATCGGAATACGATTTCATCCGCAGGCTGTACTCATACGCGTTTTTCCAATCCCCTTTCATAGCCGATATCTCCATCATGTGCCTATTGAAGGAATTATTGTAAATGGGACTCGTTCCCGGGCCTCCGCTTCCATACGATAGCCATTTTTCGGCCTCCGTCACATTCTTTTTTTCAAGGGCAAGCCCCGCTTTCATTCCCCGGATGGCAGACAAGATGGATTCGTCACCGTTCGCATCAACGGACCAGAATTCATAAGCGCTGTCAATGTACAGACCGGCAGAATCCACATTATGGAGAGACAGGAAACTTTCTCCCAGATTCAATTCTGTAATTTTGACATTGAATTCATTGTCCAACCCCTGCGCGGCGCGGCGCGCTCTCTGAAAAAAAGAAATGGCCCTTTCATAATCTTCATTGAAGAAACAGGCATTGCCCCTGGCATTGGCCAGGAAATAATCATCGAAAGAAGAGGCTTCGCAATTCTGTTCCGCCGCTTCGAAATATTCCTCGGCCTTGGAAAAATTGCGCAAGTCTGCGTATATCTGCCCCAATTGGGTATTGATGGCGCAATCAAGGGTATGGATGGATAATGAGTCGGAGAGGGACAATGCCCTGCGAAGCCACAGCGCGGCTTCCGGGGTTTTCCCAATCTGCCTGAGGACATCTGCCAGATTTATGCAGCAGGTCGGAGCAAAATGTCTGTCCTCCATATTCATTATACAGTCATACGCATTCCGATAATGAGCTGCAGCGCTATCCCGTGCACCCTTCGCCTGTGCGAGTGCGCCAAGTATGTTTTCGACGTCTGCACTCAATTCAGAAACCCCGTCTTCTCCCTGATGGGAAATGCAATATTCACGAACCATTCCGACTTTTACGGAACACGAATCTATTTCAAAGTTCATGTAATGCTGTTTTGCTTCCTGAAGCAGATCTTGCCAGGGGAGAATAAAGAGAACAAGTAACAATACCTTCATAACTGCGAAGGTATTACTTTTTTTATACCATTCATGCATAAAATCAGACCACCTACGCAACCGCTATGGGATCACCATCACTTCTTATTAATTTTGAATCATACAATGTAAAATCAATCAATATGATTCGTTTCAAGAGTATCACTTGTTTTCTAATCGGAGCAGCACTCCTTGCGTGCTCGAAGGGGGGAGATTCTCCCAGTCCGACTCCCACACCACCAACCCCTCCGACTCCACCGACATCAGTCACCATAGTCTGTATGACCGGCGTAGTGTCTTCCATTACCGGGACATCCGCCACGTTCAGCGGCTCCGCATCTGTCAAGGGAGCTTCATCCCAAAGCGGCAGCGCCTGTTTCTACTATTCGGATACCAAGCAGGATGCCGCGTCACTGAAAACTTCGGGACAGAAACTTTCCGCCGGTACCATTTCATCTTCCGGAGGGGATTTCAGCGCCACCGCTTCAAATCTCAGCCCCGCCACCACCTATCATTACGTGGCGTCAGTGATTATCGACGGGCAGGAAGAACTCGGCAGTGTGAAAGATTTCACCACCAACAAACAGGACGGCACCGACATTAATGTGGATATCGGGGGATGGAACTCCGGAGATGATATACGATTCTGAAATAAACAAACATAAAATATGAAACGATTTCCTTTACTTACTATTGCCGCAGCCATATTATGGGGCTGCACTTCGCACACGGGTCCCGATTTCGCTCCCGGACAAGAAATAGAAATTTCAGCGCAAATGAGTTCCTATGCGACCAAAGCGACCGACACCGCCTTCGAAGAAGGAGACCAAATGAATCTGGCCGCGCTCTGGCTTGGCACAGGTTCCATAGATGTCCGCAAGGCCACTTACAAGAACGGGAAAATAACTCTTGACCAGCCACTGTATTGGCCTGAAGAGCCCGGCTGGGAAGAAGCTAACTTCGTTATGGTATATCCATATCTCCCCGGATACACACAGGAGAACATTATGGAATACATAAACGGTGAGGTACTCTTCACAGTGAAAGCGGACCAAAGCACCCACAAACTTTACACCTCGTCGGATTTGATGACTGGGATTAGCTCGGAAGTTCAAGAATCGGATGCGCCTTGTCCGATAAATGTAGTTTTCACCCATTCCCTTTCCAAGGTTTCGATAAATATTTCCAACACTTCAAACATCCCGATAAAGGATGTCTATCTGTCTGAAGTAAATGGAACATATGAATTGAATTCCAGAAGCACAACAGGTTCCAAAGGCCAGATTAAAACCCAGAATACAGGAGACAATCAGTGGATATGCATCATCCCCCCTCAGGTCAGTGACCCTAAAATACTCATTACCACGCGGGATAACAAGGAAATCACTTTTACGGCGCCATATGAAATCAGTTTCCCCGAGTCAGTCCAGACCAGCCTGACCTTGACTCTTGGTGACGACACCCAAATTTCAGACTTCTCATCCGATATCATAGACTGGAATGATGGTCAGGAGTACAATTTCGGCCAGAAAGAATGGGAATCCATCGGAATAGGAGCTATTCAGGACTGGTTCTTCCAAGAAGAGGATGATTTCTTTCCTGTGGAGATTGAACGGAATAAAGAAAACGCCCATTCATTCAGGGTTAAAGATCCATATTCGAAAATCAAACAGAAATACTATCCCGCAGATGCTCCCACTCCTGACGAATATCTATATTTCCGGATTTTCGATAAAGGGGAACGGTTTTATGATGTTACCGTAACAAGGGACAATCTCGTATATTTCGAATCATGCGCCCCCGGAGCCCATATTTATAATCAGGACCTCACCATCTGCCATCCGTCAGAATATTATAAAGATTTGGCTTTATGGAAATATAACAGGGTAGTGTGGTTTCAGAATGACGGAACTCCGGGGCAAGTCAATCTCGCGCCGATGTATATGTTGGATGATGGTCGTTACTATGATTATATCGGAGATGTGGAGCAGATTACTATCCTTTTCCCGGGCTGTGATATCAGATCTTACGGTGGAGCCATCTCAGCGGAAGATGGTCCCTATGGTAAAGGTATCATAAAAGAAAACGGAAAGACATTCCTTTCTTTCAATGTGGAAAAAACAAGTCAGAATGTCACTTCTTTAAGAGTCGCCGCATTAAATGGAGACGTAACTTATTACGAAGATATCATTGAGATAGAAGATGGAATCGTGGATTCCCAAATTATCGCTGACCAAAGCAAGCAAATCAAGTTGGAGATTCCTGACAACTATGCTTCACATGCCATTTATCTGATAACCTACGGAGATGGCTATCCTCAATGGCGTTATCATCTTATACTGCGGGATGAAAGCGCAGATTACGGAAACTGGCAAGCATGCGGAAAAGGTTCCTATGAATTCAGCCGCCTGACTACAGGCACTGCCGATGACCTCATTCTATACCGCGACTCGCAGGATAACAGTAGGTTTATGATAAAAGAGTGGTGGTCTCCCTCTGAAACGGATCTCATGTTCACCTGGAACGATGAAGAGAATTATGAGTTTACAATTGATTCAAAACAACTGTTGGGCACATATAATGATGCGTCTCTGTATATATCAGATTACACGGCATTCTATCCCGCTTCCAACAAAAGTTATTACGTCGGCAATGATTATCTCTATCATTGTGAAGGAGAAGGTTATTATTATTTTATGACCTGCTACCATTCGGACGAAAATGTTGGGGGTGGCTATAACACATTCAAATATGGTTATGAAAGTTTTATTTTGGAAGGGAATGATAACTCCACGAAGTCACCTTTACTCCTCTCCCGCCCAGTTTCGAATATGAGGAACAGTGTAAAATTCACAGATGACATGAATGGCGATAGTAAACGTAAAACTTTGAAAATGCCTGAGTTCAACCACTGATCGCAATCGGGGAGAAGGAATCGACAAACGAATATTTAGCACCTATCGCACCCATAAGCTTAATGAAAAAAATCCCGGAGTTGATGATTTCGATACCCCGGGATTTGATGTTTATTGAACTGATGTTATTACATTCTTTCAGTCTTTCCTGCGCTCCAGCAGCACCGGAGCCCCGAGAGGTTTAAAGAATGTGGACTTGCTGACTGCGGGAACTTCAGAAGGAGCCCTGACCGTATCGTGGGATATGAAATCCTCAAGCAAGAACTCTTCTCCCGCCAGTTCCTTGAGACGCCTTACGATGGCAAGTCTCTGGGCTGCACTGTAATATGGCATATTGTCTATCATACAGCTTTGCTTTTCCGAACGCCATACCCCGTATTCATAGTACAGGCCTCCCTGTGGATTGGTAATGGAAGAATATCCATCCTGACCGATCAGGGACGACCAGGGCATAAGTTCAGATTCCTGTACTATCGAAATATTGTTCCAGAAATCCTCTGCCTGCCACTGGAGAACCGTTTCCACACTCCATTCTCCGGTCTGAGGCAGACTATGTCCCTCGTATGTGACGTATTCGTCTGCCAGCCTGCCGAAGGCGTGCCCCCCTCCTTCGTGACGGAGGATGCTCCCATAATCGGTATAAACCACAGGGTCAGTAAGTCTGGAAACAGGAATTATGGCGATGGACTCACCTGTGGTGTACATATAGCAGGTTCCTGCATATAAATTCTGATTTGACATCAGAAATATCGATGTGCTTTTCAAATTACCCGCTATGTCCGGTATTTTCTCTGCATACGACAATACGGTTTCGGCATCACACTCAAGTGCTGTACGGTCCTCCCCCACTTTCTTCACTCCGAAACGGGTATTTCTGGTTTGCTGTCCGTCTATGGTCATCCCACTCTGCTCGGAATAAGCCACGATAGTATAAACGTCGAAATACTTTTCATATTCTTTATATGGTTCTACAGCGAACAGCTCAGTCACCGCTTCCTTCATATCTGATATGAATTTCCCACCCAATACACAGTCATCCATAACATATCCGTCCCCCATAAAAACGAGTTTGACCGGATTCGGAACTGTAGACTCGTGAATCAGCAGCCATTCCCCATCCGCGTAATGAGTCTTTCCGCTGGTTACAAACTTCCTTACTTCGGATTCGGATGTGGAATTTTCACGCCCGTTACCATCATCGGCAAGCACTTTCCACCAATACGAAGTCTGCACTTCAAGAGGCGATTCAGGCGTATAGCTTTCCTCTACCGTCTCGAATTTTCGCCAGTCCGACAAGTTATCAGTCAGCCATAATGTGTATTTCAACTCATCCCCGTCAGGGTCTGTACAATTCCAGGAAAAAGTCGGAAGAACGGACACCCCTTCCGCCTCAGCCTCGGGAGATTCCAGCTGCGGCTGCTCCGGAGATTGATTGTCAAGAGGCTCAAGTCTCACAGGCAGTCGGCCATTCAGATTCCCTATCTTGAAAGTCAAATTGCCATACTGGTAATAACGCTTGTCGGAAGCTATACCCGTAATTTTGATTCTTGCATTTCCAAGACCTGACAAAGGTTCGATGCTCTCTATCCAACTTATATCACTCAGAACAGACCACGGTCCATCGGTAAACACTTCAAATTCAGTGGTTCCTCCGCCTGCAGGTATCGTGACCTCATCTGTCGAGAACTGAAAATCCATAGGAGGCTGTACCACACGCACGGGAACCGTCACAAGCCCTTCCGCCTTTCCGGCAGTAACCAGAACCTCAGTCTCCCGGACTGCCCCCGTACTGTTAACCACAGCCGTCAGAGAAATGGTGGCACTCCCGTGTCCCGATGACGGAGACGCAGTAACCCATTGATTCGGGCACTCTATGGACCAGCGTTCGGATGTGGAAATCTCAAATGTCACCGACACCAGATCATTTCCTATGGTCAAATCGCTTGGACTTACGTCAATGTTCGCTTTGCGGCACCCCGCGAGCCCCCATACGACGGTGGTCAATACCACTGTCGCACAGAATGTGCGAAAAAAGCGTAATGTCCACACCATACGGCTTATCAGATGTTGATATCCTGTAATTTGGAGAAAAGATTACGATAATTTGTCTTTCCGTCTATAATGCCGCGAAGTTCAGCTATCCTGACCCTCTCCTGATTCATACTGTCACGATAACGGAGCGTCACAGTATCATCCTCAAGTGTCTGATGGTCAACGGTCACGCAGAATGGTGTCCCGATAGCATCCTGACGGCGGTATCTTTTACCTATGCTATCCTTTTCCTCATACTGGCAGTTGAAGTCATATTTGAGGTCATTCATAATGGTCTGAGCCTTCTCCGGAAGTCCGTCTTTCTTTATGAGGGGAAGAACAGCCACCTTGACAGGAGCGAGTGCGGGAGGAATGCGGAGAACTACACGCTCTTCTCCGTTTTCAAGTTTTTCTTCACAATAGGATGCGGAAAGCACGGCCAGGAAAAGACGGTCGAGTCCGATGGAGGTTTCGATAACGTATGGAGTATAACTCTCGTTGGTTTCCGGGTCGAAATACTGAATCTTGCGCCCGGAAAACTTCTGATGATTCGAAAGGTCGAAATTCGTACGGGAGTGCACACCCTCCAATTCCTTGAACCCGAAGGGAAAATCAAATTCGATATCAGTGGCGGCATTGGCATAATGGGCCAGTTTCTCGTGATCGTGGAAACGATATTTGTCATCTCCCAGCCCAAGAGCCTTGTGCCAGGCCAGACGTATCTGCTTCCATTGGGCAAACCATTTCAGTTCCTCTCCCGGACGCACAAAGAACTGCATTTCCATCTGCTCGAACTCCCTCATTCGGAAAATGAACTGACGGGCTACGATTTCATTTCTGAAGGCCTTGCCGATTTGAGCGATACCGAAAGGTATCTTCATGCGTCCCGTCTTCTGGACATTCAGGAAATTCACGAAAATACCCTGAGCCGTTTCAGGGCGGAGGTATATGATACCCGACTCATCTGTTATATTTCCCAGTTGTGTGCTGAACATCAGATTGAACTGACGGACATCTGTCCAGTTTCTGGTCCCGGAGATGGGGCAGGCTATTTCACAGTCGATAATCAGGTCACGGACAGCCTTGAGATCGTTTGAGGTCAGGGCCGCCACCATTCTGGCTTTTACGTCATCTATCTTGGCTTGGGTGCGGAGAACATTGGGATTCGTAGCACGGAACTGCGCTTCATCGAATGCGTCGCCGAATTTCCTGCGTCCCTTCTCCACTTCCTTGTTCACTTTCTCTTCCAGCTTCGCAATATAATCTTCAAGCAGCACATCGGCGCGGTAACGCTTCTTGCTGTCCTTATTGTCAATCAAAGGGTCATTAAACGCTCCAACGTGACCGGAGGCTTCCCAAATCTTCGGATGCATAAAAATGGCAGAGTCTATTCCCACGATATTCTCATTAAGGCGAACCATCGCATCCCACCAGTATTTCTTAAGATTGTTTTTAAGTTCAACGCCCATCTGGCCATAATCATAGACAGCGCTCAGACCATCATATATTTCACTTGAAGGGAAAATAAAGCCGTACTCCTTCGAGTGGGCCACCAGATTCTTGAAAAATTCGTCCTGATTCATATTTGTTTATTTTGATAATTTCCTGAATAAACTGCGAATATAATATCTTTTGGTCAAAATGGCAGATTCTTATATGCCTCTATCCCTAAGTTCTTTCAGGGGAATCATAGCGAAATCCCTCTCTTCAAGGCGCGGATGAGGAATGCTGAGTTCCGGAGTCTCCATCCTTACATCTCCGAAAAGGAGGATATCGATATCTATCACTCTATCCCTGTAGATACGATTCCCCGCATCATCATACAGAGGTTCTTCTATGGGACGCCCCATCTTGTGTTCCACATATTTACAAACCTTCAGCAAATCTTCCGGAGATACTGATGTATCGAAGGCTATCGCCCGATTCAAAAACTTCCCCAGACTTTCAAATCCCCAAGGATCCGATTCCCTGACGGAAGATTCGAAAACCTCCGAAAATAAATATGGAGCCAACTCCGTGACCAGCAGTGAAATAGCCGTCGAGAGATTTGTTTCGCGCTGTCCCGTATTGCTCCCCAGAAGCAGATAAGCACGTCTTGTCCTGATTATCATAACAGCCCGAGTTCCATTAGCGCCTCTTCACTCATCCTGCTTTTATCCCAAGGGGGGTCGAACACCACTTCTACTGCACAGTCCGTCACCCCCGGTACATCCCGCACAGCATCATTAACCTGCGTAAACAGTTCGTCCGCCATCGGGCAATTCGGCGCCGTCATAGTCATCTTCAGAAAAACTTTATGGTCATCATCGACATCGATGTCGTAAATCAAACCGAGGTCATATATATTGACCGGGATTTCAGGGTCATACACCTGACGCAAAGCCCGAACCACATCCCGTTGAACTGAAAACTTATCCATAGCGCATCATTTTACCGAATATGCCAAAGCATAATTCCTGATTTGATTTATCATAGAAACCAGACCATTGGCACGGGTAGGTGACAGATTTTCCTTCAAGCCTATTTCCCCGATGAACGAAAAATCCGAAGAAAGAATCTCTTCCGGAGTACGGCCATTGTAAACCCTTATCAGCAAGGCGATTATCCCCTTGGTAATTATGGCGTCGCTGTCAGCGGTAAAGAATATCCTCCCGTCTTCAAAACGGCTGCTCAACCAAACCCTGGACTGACATCCCCTGATGAGATTTTCTTCGATTTTTTCACGCTCATCGATGACATCAAGGGATTTGCCGAGTTCTATGATATACTCATACTTGTCCATCCAATCCTCAAAAACCGAGAATTCCTCGATTATCGCCTGTTCTTCTTCCTGTATCGACATTTTACAAATCCTTTATGACAGCATATTCAAAACCTTGTTAAGGCACTTGATAAAATATTCACACTCTTCCATCGTATTGTAAGGAGCGAGTGACACCCTGACCAGACCGCTCTGTCCGAATCTGCCTATTACAGGCTCTGCGCACATAAGCCCGGAGCGGACCTCTATCCCCATCTTATCCAGCAAAATGGCTATGTCTTCGTGATGGCAATGTTCCACGGAGAATGAAAAAACAGGAACCTTGCCATCTCCTGTTCCATAGAGATGAAGCCCCTCGACTGCCTGAAGGGAAGATGAGAGATACTCTGTCATTTCAAGGGTATTTTTTTCAATTTCCGCGGATTTCATGGCGGAAGCCATCTCCAGAGCAGGAGTCAAGGTGGCGGCCCCGACGAAATTAGGAGTCCCCGCTTCAAATTTCAATGGCAGAGGAGCAGCAGTAAAGGTATCATACGTGACCACATCCACCATCTCTCCTCCACCGAACCAGGGAGGGAGTGATTCCAGACAATCTTTCTTCCCGTACAATACCCCTATCCCTGTCGCCGAATAAATTTTGTGCCCAGAAAAGACATAGAAATCACAGTCAAGTTTCTTCACATCCACATCGGTGTGAACTATGCCCTGTGCTCCGTCAATGAGGACACAGGCACCGGTTTTATGCGCTTCCCGTATGAGTTCTTCTATAGGATTGATTATCCCCAGGACATTGGAAACGTGTGCGACGGCCACCATTTTTACCCTCCCTCCGGAGAGTCGCTTCCGACAAGTTTCCATATCCCAGTGGCCGGACGCATCTACAGGTATGTAACTTATTTTCAAGTGATGCATCCCCGCCTGAATCATCCACGGAACCATATTTGAATGATGCTCCCCTTCGCTTATGAGAATTTCGTCACCCTCCTTCATAAAGGTAGGGCAGAACGTATTGGCCACAAGATTTATTCCTGCTGTAGTTCCTCCTGTAAGAATTATGTTTTCCCGGCTTTCCGCATTTATGAATTTCCGAGCGGATTCACGCCCCATTTCATACAAATCTGTCATCTCTGCGCTAAGAGTGTGGACAGCCCTGTGAATGTTGGCATTATGGAACGCATTGATGGTCTTCTGGCATTCATCTACAGTATCCGGGCGCTGGGAGGTGGCGGCATTATCGAAATAGACCACATCCCTCCCGCCGACAGTCCGTGACAATATCGGGAAATGATGCCTTAACTCCTGTACATCCATAATGTTTGTCCTTAATGTAAAATATCCGCAAAAATAGTTATTTTCGCGGAACTATTATACGAATACAATGTACGACTACATCTCCGGAAGCATCTCCGAAATAAACCCCGCTAAAGTGGTGATTGACAACCACGGTATCGGATATGACATACAGATATCCATTCAGACTTATGACAGGCTGCGGGACGAAAAGGAAGCGAAACTATTCATCTGGCACCTTGTCCGGGAAGACGAGGAAGCCCTTTTCGGTTTCTTTGACAAGGAAGAGCGACGGATTTTCACACTACTGATAGGCGTATCCGGAATAGGACCGAATATCGCCAGAGTGATGCTTTCCTCTCTCTCCGCCGATGAAATCAAAACAGCCATAAGTTCCGGTGATGTCGGAAAAATCAAAGGGGTGAAGGGGATAGGTCTGAAAACCGCTCAGAAAGTCATTATCGAACTTAGAGACAAAATCGCCAAATCCTCTACAGATGGTGAAATCCCCGGCTTTTCAGGAGCCTCCCAACAGAAATCAGAGGCCCTTACGGCGCTTATCACCCTTGGTTTCGCGAAGCAGGCCGCAGAAAAAGCCATAGATGCCATTTTAAAAAAGGAGCCGGAATGTTCACTCGAACAGATGATAAGAAAAGCACTGAAAATGCTCTGACATTTAACTATTAATTAAACATATATGAACACACCCGAAAATCTCAAGTATTCAAATGACCACGAATGGGTCAGAGTAGAAGGCGACATCGCCATAGTCGGAATTACCGATTTCGCACAGGACCAGTTGGGAGACATTGTCTTTGTTGACATTCAGTGCGAAGGAGACACCTTGTCAAAAGGGGAACGCTTCGGAAGCATCGAAGCAGTTAAAACAGTGGCTGATGCCTTTATGCCCGTAAGCGGAGAAATAATCGAAATCAACACCGCACTGGAATCCGCCCCGGAATCAGTCAATTCCGATCCCTATGGAGAAGGATGGATGGTAAAGGTAAAAATGTCTGACACCTCCGAACTTGACACCCTTCTTGATGCTGCAGCCTACACAAGTATTTGCTGATTGACGAAATGACGGCCGTCCCTAAACTGAAAAGGGCATATCGGACCTTTGACCTTTTGGACCAACTGCTTGAGAATCATCCAGATAAAGAGGATATTCTCGCCAAGAAGACAAAAACCGGATGGATTAAGGTAAGTACCCGCGAATACTACAGGCGCTCCTATTTGGTGGCTTATGCCATGCTGGCGCTGGGGTATGGGAAAAATGACAAAGCCATAACCATTACGCCGAACAGACCGGAATGGAATTATCTTGACATGGGATTGAATCTGTCAGGGATGATTCATATACCTGTCTATCCGACACTAAGTACAGAAGAATTCACATTTATCTTCAACCACAGTGACGCAAAAGTCATTTTTGTGGGGAACGTATCCCTTCTGACTAAAGTCAATGATGTACTCCCTAATGTTGACAGAGACATAAGAGTTATCCTTATGGATGATTCCGATGATGTAATGTGCCTGAAAGATTTGTACACATTAGGAGAACAAGCTGGCGAAAACCTGAAAAAACAAGTCGAGAAAATCAAACGTGAAACAGACCTTAATGACTGTTGTTCAATAATTTACACTTCAGGAACGACAGGAATGCCCAAAGGGGTTATGTTATCACATAACAATCTGATGTTCAATGCTTACGGGCACGCGACCAAGCAATTGCTCACATCAGAGAACCGAATGGTCAGTTTCCTCCCGCTATGTCACGTTTACGAGAGGAGCATGAATTATGAATACCAATATGTCGGCATCAGCATTTACTATGCAGAAAACCTTGCCACTATATCCAGAGACATAGCAGACAGCCACGCAGATGGATTTTGTGCTGTCCCAAGAGTCCTGGGGAAAATGTATAACAAATTTGAGAGCGCTCGCGATAATTTGAAAGGCCCGCAACGTCTTGTATATGACTGGGCGTGGGATTTCGGAAATACGTTTGACAACTATAACCATAAAATATGGTATAAATTCAAACACTGTCTCGCCGACAGACTTGTATTTTCTAAATGGAGAAAGGCATTGGGTGGCCACCAAATGCTTGTGGTATCCGGTGGGTCTTCAATACCTCCCAAAATCATTAGACTTTTCAATGCGGCAAAACTTCATATTTATGAAGGCTACGGTATGACCGAGGCATCTCCGGTAATAGCGGTAAACAGCCCGGCCCAAGGATTCAATGTTATCGGCACAGTAGGCAAGAAACTGGAAGGGACGGAACTTAAACTCGCCGAAGACGGTGAAATCCTGACTAAAGGGCCGCACGTTATGCTCGGTTATTACAAAAACCCGGAAATGACAAAACAAGTCATTGATGAAAATGGCTTTCTCCATACCGGAGATATCGGTATGCTCATTGATGGAGAGTACCTGAAAATCACAGACAGAAAAAAAGAAATCTTCAAGTTAAGCAACGGGAAATACGTAGCGCCACAGACGATTGAATCTCTGATACAAGAATCCGAATATTTTAGTACCGGCATCATTCTTGGCGAGAATGAAAAATTTGTCTCCGCCATCATTCTTCCCGACTTCGAGAAACTATCCAAAATCTCCAAGCCCGGTTCTATCAAAGATAAGGAATCCATCCTACAGGATAACGGTGTTCAAACGATTCTCCACTCTGAAATAGAAAAAATCAACAGCAAACTCTCCCCTCACGAACAAATAAAGAGAGAACGATATACGACCTTGGAATGGAGTGTTCAAAACGGCATGCTCTCACAAACACTCAAACTGAAGCGGTCCGCCATTCTCAAGAGATACGTATCTGAGATTTCCGAAATCTATCGTAACCAATAATAAGAATCCACTTTCTCAGTGTTCCACGTGGAACATCTATCTGCCAAAATAAACCAACAAGACAGAAATGTCTGAAGGGGAAACCCCGGGTATCATACTTGCATCCAATATATTTTCAGGCAAATGCTTTTGAAGCTTCTGTCGGGACTCGATAGAAATAGATGACACTTTTGAATAGTCGAAATCTTTGGGAATTTTAACATACCTGAGCCGTTGAAGTTTTTCAGACTGCAAGGTTTCTCTCTCGATATAACCTTTATATTTTACCAGGACTTCGGCTGACTCAAGAGCCTGTTCATGTAAAATAGATGATGTTTCTTCCTTATCACAAAAAGATATGCCAGAAAACAGCAAGTCAGGAGACGAAATATCAAACTCACAATCCACCATATCGAATGTTCCACGTGGAACAAATTTTTTAAGGATTTCTATATTCAATTCCGGTCTGGATAATAAATAAGAAATATTTCTTGGATAATCGAGTGTTGATGAATTTATGGATTCCAAAAAAGCGTTTATGGATTCAGGGGGAACCTTAACTTGCTCGAATTGGTAAATATATGATTCTCTAAGATTATACTTATACTCCCAAAGCTTCATCCTATAAGTATCTGCTAAACCAAGATTATAGGATAACGGCGTCAATCGTTCATCAGCATTATCCTGACGCAACAAGATTCTATATTCAGCCCTTGACGTGAACATTCTATAAGGTTCATC
>JAZUEO010000167.1:0-3652 GCA_045640205.1 Candidatus Coprenecus sp.
CTTCTATGGTGTCTCTGGTGGTTCCGGCTATGTCTGAAACAATGGCCCTTTCTTCACCGAGAATGGCATTGAGAAGGGTGCTCTTGCCGGTATTGACTGCACCGACTATGGCCACCGGCACTCCGTTTTTTATGGCATTGCCATAGGCAAAGGAATCGGTGAGGGTGCGAATGTGTGCTTGAACGGCATCTATCAGTTCGCGCAGACGGCTGCGGTCCGCAAATTCCACGTCTTCTTCGCTGAAGTCCAGTTCGAGTTCCATAAGGGCTACTATGTCCACGAGTTCGCTGCGCATCAGTTTGAGCTCGGAGGAGAAGCCTCCCTTCAGCTGCTGGAGTGCCACATCGTGGGCAGCCTTGCTTTCGGATGATATTAAATCCGCTACGGCTTCCGCCTGGGTGAGGTCCATCTTGCCATTGAGGAATGCACGTTGTGTGAATTCACCTGGGGCGGCCATCCGCGCTCCGTTTGTTATCAGCAGTTTCTGTATGGCGGATACTATGTAGTCAGAGCCGTGGCAGTATATTTCTGCGGAGTTTTCGCCAGTATAGGAATGAGGGGTTTTGAATACTGCCACCAGCACTTCGTCTATGACTTCCTGTGAAGCGGGGTTGGTGATGGCTCCATAAACCATTCTGTAACCGGGTCGGGATGCCATCCCTTCTCCCTTGGCAGGTTTGAATACTGAATCCAGTATTCCGAAAGTGTCAGGACCTGATATGCGTATTATCGACACGGCTCCCGGGCCGGATGCGGAAGCCTGTGCACAAATGGTCTGATCAAATCTGTTCTCTACCATATTACACGGTTATTATAAGTCACGGCGGCGCAGGGCCACTATATTTTCCACGTGATGCGTATGGGGGAACATATCCACAGCTTGGACAGCCACGACTTCATAGTCGGTATCGAGTGTGGCCAGGTCGCGTGCCTGTGTAGCCGGATTACAGCTGACATAGACGATTTTCGATGGCCGTGCATTGAGTATCACGCGGGCTACGTCAGGATGAATCCCGGCACGGGGAGGGTCGAGAATGATGACATCGGGTGAACCTCCGTGGGAGGAGATGAATTCGTCTGTCAATACGTCCTTCATATCTCCGGAGAGGAACTCGCAGTTTCCGATTCCGTTCAGGCGTGCATTGACTTTGGCATCTTCGATGGCTTCCGGCACATATTCGATTCCTATTACAGATTTTACTTTACGAGCCACGAAGAGTGCTATGGTACCCGTTCCGGTATATAAGTCATAGACACGTTCTCCGCCTTTGAAATCGCAGAATTCACGGACAGTGGAATAGAGAACGTATGCCTGTTCCGTATTCGTCTGATAGAATGATTTGGGGCCGATTTTAAACTTGAGGTCCTCCATTTCCTGATAGATGGCATCATCACCGTAATAGGTGAATACGGGCAGTTCCCCTATGGTGTCATTCATCTTGTCGTTCAATACATAATTGAGCGATTTGATTTGCGGGAAACGCTCTTTCAGGGCTTTCATCAGTGCATCAGCGGCATTGATGGGCTGTTCTCCCTCTTTATATTCGAGCCTTGCGGCAATGTCATTTTTCGCTCCGGGCCCGAAGCAGAGCACAGTC
Source organism: Candidatus Coprenecus sp. (assembly GCA_045640205.1). Taxonomy (GTDB): domain Bacteria; phylum Bacteroidota; class Bacteroidia; order Bacteroidales; family UBA932; genus Minthomonas. Next base: position 1,599 of record JAZUEO010000167.1, read on the forward strand.
ATTACATCTCCGCGGGAATTGTTCCGTATGATGATGCTCCTGAGGTACCCGACGCATTCGCGCAGGTTGAAGAAACTAAGTTTGTGGTCAATGGCGTATTGTTTCAGCCAGAGACGGATTTCATTAGATGGTTCGGGCTGCAGGTGGCAGTGTTTGATGTCAAGGACTTTGTCGAAACATCCCTCTTTGTGAAAGCCGAGACTGAATCCTTCCGGGCGGGTGTTGACCTGGGAATATCCCCCCTTGAGGTTATGAGGAAAGCCGTTTGGGTAATCAGCCGGATTCAACGGTGTGTGAGGGTCGAAGACCATATCGGGGTCTTCACCGTCATACAGCCATCGTCTGTCGGAGAAGGAAAATTCCAGCTTGTTCCTATATTCATAAATTTTCCTTGAACCGAGTATGTCCCTGACTCCGTTAAGCCGGATGTGGCCTATGCGTGTCAACTGGTCTATGACCTGCCGGTGCTTGAAACGCAGCTGCATTTCATAAGGGACTGACTGCCATTTACAGCCCCCGCATTCGCCGTAATGACTGCATAGGGGTGTGATTCTATCCGGAGAAGCTTGAATCATCCTATATACGGTACCTTCCATATAGGATGATTTGTTTTTGGTAACCAGTATATCGACTATGTCGCCCGGAATGGTGTGCGGAACGAAAATGGCTTTCCCATCGATTCTGGCCAGAGAGCGTCCTTCGGCCGCGAATGTCTCGACGGTGATATTTTCCAGGATTTTCCTTTCTTTTTTATGCCTTGACATTTATATGCTTAGAGTTCTATTTTGATAATCTGGTCTGTCAGTCCTTCAGCCCTCATAGGAACAGTGAAAGAAGTTTCGCTCTTTCCGCTGGTAAATTTGATGGGTTTGCCGTCAAATGTAGTCACCTTTCTGGCTTTGGCGAAGGGGAGTGTTATGTTCTCGACGGGATTCAGAATATGAACGTAGAGAGTGTTGCCCTTTCTTGTTACCAGACCCCATTCCTGTTCGGGATAGAAACCTCCGTCGGTACCCTTGATGGCTTCATTGCCGTAGGCGCGCATCCAGTCTCCAAGCTGGCGAAGAAGTTCCATAGCTTCCACGGGCAGACATCCGTCCGGGCGGGGACCGATGTTCAGAAGGACGTTGGCATCCTTGCCTGCAGCGCGTACTATGAGTCTTATTACCTTGTCGATGGATTTATAATCCTTGTCACCGATACAGTAACCCCAGGAATTATTCATAGTGATGCAGGACTCTACGGGAATGACGGTGCTGATTTGCTGTCCGTCTCCGAAACCGGTGGTATTTTCTCCGGGAATATCTTGTTCGAATATCTGCATGTCTTCACCGGGGAAGGGCTGCATATGATGGTTGTCTGCTACCAGACAGGCCGGTTGAAGGGAATGTATCAGTTCATACTGATGGGACAGCCCCCAGGTGCTGTCTGCCCGTTCGCGATGACCTTGGCATTTGTCCCAGACTCCATCGAACCAGATACATCCGATAGGACCGTACTGTGTAAGGAGTTCGGTGAGCATATCATCCATATATTTCTTGTAGGAGCGCCAGCTTCCTTCATTTCCTTCGGGACGACCGGCATTGTGACCTGTGTTTCCCAGAGGCCAATAGTCTTCGCGGGACCAGTCAAGATGGGAGAAATAGAGATGAAGTTTGAAATCCTGTCTCCGGCAGGCAGAAGCCAATTCACCTATGATGTCACGATGGAAAGGGGTGGCATCGAAAATATTATAGGGATTGACCTTTGATTTCCACATCGAAAATCCGTCGTGATGACGGGATGTAAATGTGATGTATTCGGCACCGGCATCCTTGAAAGCGGCTATCCATTCATCTGCATTGAACTTGCTCGGGAAAAATCCTCCTGCAAGTTTTTCATATTCTTTGTAATTAATATTCTGATTGTTGAGAACCCATTCTCCGTCACCGAGCATAGAATAGATTCCCCAGTGAATGAAAATTCCGAGACGGGCGTTTTTGACGAATTTACGATATTCGACATTGCTTTCGGATGGAGTGTAACCTTCTTGTGCCATCAGCAGTGAGCCCATA
>JAZUEO010000168.1:0-3779 GCA_045640205.1 Candidatus Coprenecus sp.
CTGTGTTCCTTGTGAGTGCCGTTTTCGCCACCCAAATCAGCGGGGAACTGCGTCGATGTGATTCCACCGCCCAGTAACCTGTCATAGTATGCCTTGTGCTCTGATATGCCCCTTTGCTGAGCTTCCGCAAATTCCGCATACGAATGCGGTTCAGGGGAAGGACCCGTACCTTCGATGGCGGAACAGATTTCGTTCATCAGAATATTCAGGGAAACGCCGTCATAGACAAGATGATGGAAATCCATAAGCAGCACCACTCCAGATGGCGTACTCAAAATTTCAGCTCTGTACAGCGGACCCCGTCCTATGTCGAAAACCCTGACAAAAGCCTTCTTCGCATCCTCCATGTCCTCATCAGCCACAGTCGCGACCACAAGTTCGGTGTCACATCCGTCATCAAAGACCTGCAAAGCGCGACCGTCCCTCTCCTCAAAACGAGAAAAAAGTGCCGGATGGCACTTAAATACACTTCTCACCGCGTCAGCCACATCCTCAGGCGAAACGGAGGCAGGAAAAGACACTATTTTCGGGTTATTGTAACGGAGATTCTCCGGTTCTATGACACAGTCAATATACACCCCTTGCTGGGCGCAAGTAATCGGGGAAATTTTTACGCTCATACGCTCGATATATTATATTCCGGAAGCCTATTTAATTATAAACATCCTGTCAAAATGGGTAACTTTGAGCACTTCCATAACGTTCTCGCCTACATTCAATAGGGTAATCTGCTGGCCTTGGGCCGCAGTGGCCTTGCGCAAGCGCAGGAATACACGCAGACCTGAACTGGCGACGTAATCAAGCTTATCACAATCGATAATTATCGGCTTTGAAGCCAGTGATTCGAGTTCCTTCACTGAAGGTTCTGCCTGTTCTGCGGCCAATGTATCGAAACTCCCATTAAACGAAACTGTTACATTCTCAGAATTGTTTTGAATCTTAATTTCCATAATCTTATTGCTGTTTTGTTTCTTTCTTAATAAATTTCAGACAAAGCATAGTAATATCGTCACTCTGCTCCGTTCCATCCGAATGCCGCCTCACACTGAAAAGCACTTCCTCTATGAGTCTATGCACATTTTCTCCGGCGACTTCAGTCACCGTTTCCAACAATTTTTCTCTTCCGAATTCGTGTCCATCGGCATTCATTGCCTCAGTCACTCCGTCCGTATATAAGAAAATACTGTCCCCGGGCATCAATGTGACGGACTGCTGAACGTATTCCATTTCCTCCAATACCCCGAAAGGCATATCTTCCGAAAGGGGCAGGAAATCCACCTTCCCGTCCCGAATCAGAAAAGGGGAATCGTGTCCGGCATTGACATACTGTAACACCCCACTGACCAAATCAAGACACCCCATCCAGAAAGTGACAAAGCGGCACTGTGCATTGTCGGTACAGAGTGAATTATTCATCTGCCTCGCGGCATCGCCCACAGATACCTCGCCCACCGCACTGCGGAAAAGATAATGAGTCGCAGCCATAAACAATGACCCCTGCAAACCCTTTCCACTTACATCACCTATGCAGAAGTATAATCTGTCTCCGCTGATGAAATAATCATAGAGGTCTCCCCCGACTTTGCGGGCAGGGTGAAGACAGGCCGAAACGTCTATCCCCTTTCTGTCCGGAAAAGGAGGAACCGCGTGCGGAATCAGTTCGTTCTGCGCACTTGCCGCCAGTTGCATCTCATTGTCCATAACCGCCTTTTCCCTCTCTATCCGCTGCTGCTCCTCCATAAACGGCTTGGCTACGAATCGGACAGTGTACTTGATGGTCATAGTAATCACTACAAACATCAGGACTATCAGCAACATCATCGAAACAAGAGCCCTGTTGACTTTCCTGTCTATGATTTCTCTGTCAGCCGAAAGTATGACTTTCCACCCGATATTGTCGATAATGCATTCCTGTTTCAACAAACGTTCGGCAGGAAGATTCAGGATATAATCGTCAGGAGGAACGACAATCGTTCCATTCGCCTTCATAATCGTTATATCAATATCTTCCCTGGCCTTGTATCCGGTTACAAAAGAAGTGAAATAACTTGCCAGAACACTGGAATATACCACACCGATACGATGGTCAAATTTATCGACAAGCGGAGCAAAGAAACAGATTTCATCACGCTCGCTCAAGTAATCAGTGTCGATGTCGCTCCAAAATGACCGCCCATCCTGATAACACCATACCCAATCCGGATCAGTATCCAATTCATCTCCATTGATATATGTTTTCAGTTTTATCTCATCGTCATCATTATAATAAGCATAACGTTCATAATAGCCTTCAACTTCAGGAATCCACCCCCTCTTGAAAATCATCGAAACTCCCAGTATATCATTAAATGCATTCAATCCACGGCACAATATGGAGTCTATTTCCTGCCTGCCTCCTATCTGTTGGAATGCAAGATTGGCTATTACGGCAGTTGATTCCTCCACCCTGAGCAACCTCTGCTCCATAATGCGTGAAATGGCGGTAATATCATCATCCAATCTTTCCTGCAGCATACTCTCATAATTATCACTCACGTGACCTGAAATTATGGACAGAGCGACAGCGGACACCAATAAAACCGCAGAGGTGACGAAAAGAGTCATCTTAATCTGCAAATTGCCTTTAGTCTTATTCGTATCCTTCAAACCCATAATATGCAAAGATATTAAGAATCCAACATTTACCGCTCTTTCATTCAATATTTTGTATTCTTCACCCCTAATTTCGTTCCATGAAATTCGACAGCCCCGGTTTTGCGGGCCAGAAAATCGACATTTTCCGGTGAGACACCGGCTCCGGGCATTATGATGATTCGCCCTTCCGCCCTTTTTATCAACTCTGCTATCAAGGACGCGCCTTCGCAGGCGGTAGCGCATTGACCGGACGTCAATATTCTGTCGCACCCGAGGGAAATGATGTCCTCCATGGCGCGGAAAGGGTCTCTGCATTCATCGAATGCCCTGTGGAACGTAACGCTCATTCCACAGGCGACTGACATCAGAAAACGCATCGCGGCCATATCCACATTTCCGAAAACGTCAAGAGCCCCGATTACCACTCCGCTGACACCTGCTTCAGCACAGAAAACAATGCTCCTCTCCATCTCCAGTATTTCATTTTCCGAATAAACGAAGTCCCCTCCCTGTGGCCGTATGAGGACATTGACCGGGAGTCCTGTGGCCACGGCGGCGGTAATTTCATCTTCATCGGGAGTGACACCTCCTACGGAAAGGTTTCTGCAGAGTTCCACCCTCGCAGCCCCACCTTCGATGGCATCTCTGACTTGCAACGCATTAATGCAGCAACGCTCAAATATGATTCCTGTCTTCATATCGCTTCCGCCGGTGAACGAAAGGTATCAGATAATATCCAGCAGACCGACTTTCCCGTCATCTATGAGCTTGAGAATCAGTTCTCCGAACAAGGTATTCTGCCAGGCGAACCAGTCACGCGTATAGTGCGCCGGATCATCAACGTGGAATGCCTCGTGCATAAAGCCTGTCCCGGCGTCGGTGGTCATCAACTGTACGATGCAGTCCTGAATCTCACTGTCGGAAGTGGAAGTGAACGCCCGCATCATTATACTCATAGGCCAGATATAGTCCGGACCGATATGCGGACCGCCGATACCTGCACCGGCGGAGCCTTCGAAACGATATGGATTGCTGGAACTCAGGACAAAATTCCTTGTGTTCTGATATATTTCATCATTGATGTCAATGTCTCCAAGGTACGCCATGGCAAGCAGCGACGGCACGTTGGCATCATCGCTGAGCAG